>NZ_PYNX01000006.1:0-222410 GCF_003026755.1 Photobacterium sp. GB-50 | reverse complement strand
CTGACTAGCCCATATTGATAGTCAAAGAATTACGTAAAAATGGAGACCGTCAATTTCCCTCGGTAATTAAGCAAGCGACAAAGTCGCTTGGTAGTTAGGGTACGACAGAATCGCTTGGTGATCACATCGTTTCATTCGTTCAGGCTGAAACATTTCTGCCCCATTCTCATTCAGAGCAAATACTCATTCATATCGTATTAACGTGATTTGGGATTAGTTTTATTTACTGTGTATCACCAGTTATTATGAAACGTGGTGATTTTATCGCTTTAGTTCTGTTTTTAATAAGACTGATTAAATACATTTCTTACTTATCACATCCTCTCATTGAGCGTTAGACGTGAAAAATTGTTATCAATTTCATGATATATATAGATTATATCTAGTATGATAAAGGTTTTTATGTGTGTGTTTTTGCGCGAAAGTAAGAATGCTTATTAATATACTGTTAGGTGAAAAAGGTAAAAGGAAGATATGTACTTACCTGAAAAAGTAGAAAAAACTCTCATGAAGCTAGGGTGGGATACCTCTACAAATATCGCAGAGTTTTGGTTCGGAAATAGATGCACTATCGCAGAAGAGCTACGACGATTTTTTATCGATACCGAAATACAGAAATTTGAAACACAAATTAGATGGAAATCTGAAGCTGGGATTGAGTGTCAAAAAGCTGTTCTTGCTTACATTGAAAACCGAGTTAAAGAAATAGAAGAAGCTGCCAATGATGCAGTTAAAACTGGCACCTGGCATCTCCCCGAACATATAAAAACAATAGAATTTTCTTCATTTAGGTTCAAATTCAACGGCAAAGACTTATCTCTTGATGATTTTCAACAGATGTATGCTAATCCTAAAATCAGCCCTTCAGAAAATCTGATGGGCATAGATTTAAATGGTATAAAAATAAATCACTGCATATTAGTCAACACTTGTCTTGCTAACGCAAACTTAACTAATGCTCAACTAGGCTCTATCACATTTAGGGATTGCTCATTAAATGGAGCCATTCTGGTAAATGCTAGGCTAGGTCAGGTAAAGTTTCAGTGCTCATCTATGGCTGGAGCGGATATTGATGGAGCTTTTTTAAATGTCGTGGAGCTGAGCGATCAATCCGCCCCTGATGGACTATCTTACAAAAAAGTTTCATATTTATATTTATTAAAATGCTTATTCTTAGCAATATTCAGAAGTGGGATATTCTCTGAATCCCCCAAAAACAGTCAAAAACATACTATATTTCTGTTCAATGACACAGCTAAACTAACTAGCCCTTACAATTTATCATTCAAAAACTATGTAGACTGGTATCAATATATATTTGTCCAGCTCAGGAACTTTAAAAGGTTACCGATTGGTGAAAAACTTCTTTTTTCGTTTTCACTTATAATAACAAAATCATGGACCTCGTACGCTGTTCTAGGGATTTTTGCACTAATCGCAAACATAGTTTTCGCATTAATCTATCAGGTTAACTCGTGTGGTCTTAAAGGTTTTGACGGTAGCTTTCTTACTGCTTTCTATTACAGTGTGGTCACATTCACAACTCTTGGTTATGGTGAAATTACTCCGTTAACTGATTTCACAAGAATTATTGTAATAATTGAGGTTCTACTTGGGTATATCACACTTGGTAGTTTTGTTTTTCTTATTGGGCATAAGGTTAATGATAGATTCTGAGAAATATCACCTAACAAGTGCGTCAATTAGGACGCTCGCAAACTCGCGCCTATTACGCAGGCGTTAGGGCTCATAGGAAGATTCAGTGTAAATGAATGAAATGATAGAAAAGTTGGGCTTCGTTTTACTAGGAGCTCTCACGACTGGCATTTGTTATCTTATAAAGCGAAAAATCGAATCAAAGCCTGAATTAGAAATTTTGGATAAGCAGCAAAAAGTTCTAGATATACATAAAAAAATGAGTGAGCAAGGTTTAGATATCTCAGGCTTTAACCAATTTGCTCTCAATGCAAGGGGGCTTGCTGTAAAACCTGCTTTGAAAAGGGGGGTTAAACAGTCGACAGGAAAAATGAAAATAAATCTAGTTGCACGTAGGTGGTCGGTTTAACGTAACTGCACTTGGTATATATGAATAGAATTACCTCTAAATGACTGCCCACAGTGGCGGTCTTTTTCTATTCTTAAAGGAACGTCATGGAGGAGTTATCAAAACTTTTCCTAATACTTACCAGCCTAAATAAATTAGAAAGCCTAACAATGTTATGTCCAAAAACGAGCTAGCTTCCATGGCTAGCTTATGTCTTGTGTCGCTTGTTGTTCAGCCTAACCTTACTGTACGTGCTTTGTTTATATACCTTCAAAGTGTATTACCTTCAAGTAACTAAGACTTTTTAACACTAAGCTCAAAATACAAACCTAATATAGATACTTCTTACTTAGGTTTGATGAGATGGTACTCTCGCATTAACTATTCCGGCTTGAGAGTTTTTTGGCTTCAGCGATAGTTTTATTTTGAGTATCACAAACTACTGCCAGAATTTTTTTGAATATTTTCTCTTTTTCTTCTGGTGATGTATTTCTTACAAAGTTAGATAATGCAGTCGAGGCAACTTTATTAACTGTATCTTTTCTCATAACCTATTAATTAAATTCATATTTTAAATATCCTCTTAATTAGAGGAACACAACTTTTCAAGTAACGAAGCTTTATCTTCATCACTTAGCTTTTCAATGGCGCACACAAGTTCTGCACTTAATTCATTCTCACAGAAGAAATAATGCAGCGGAACACCTAGCTCTTCTGCCATACGCTTCAAAGTACCAATATCTGGGACATGTCGCCCTTTTTCATAATGATTCATTCGGCCGCTTGCAGAGCTTTCTTCCATACCTATTTTCACCCCTAAATCCTTCTGGGTGATTTTTGCTTTTTTACGCGCAGCTTTGAGCCTCGCTGGAATGGGGTTGTTGTATTCCACTTAGACATTTCTTTTAAACCTATAGATAACTTAGATTGTCTAAGTTTTACCGATTTTTGTATACTTAGCAATCCTAAGTTTTTATTGGTCTAAATTTACACATGAATACAATCATCAAAATAAATGCTCATATGTTTAACCTATTGATTGAAAATAAGATGGATGATTTTTCGGTGATAGAGCTTAGAGATGCGCTACTGAGTCAAGATGTGTCGTTTACTGATAAAGAAGAAGCAAGGCAATATGTCTATAGACAACTTCTATCGTTTGAAAAAAATGGATGGCTAACATCTTTAGGCAAAAGAAGAGATAAACGTTACTCAATAACAGATAAATTTAGAGCTCAATCTTTTGCGCCAAAAAGTGATGAAAAAGTAAAATCACCAAATTGTGTTGGCAACATTATTGAAATCCTAGTTCAAGAGAAAAAGGAGTATGAGGCTGAGCTCGCAATTACACTGGGCGAAGTAGAAGAATACCAATCACTGCTTAATCGTTTTCCTAATGACGAGGAAATATTGATCCCGCTTTTTGATACAGCTAAAGAACGTTCCGCTAAACTTTTGGGCAGAGTAAATGCATTAACAAATCGTTTGCAGGTAAAAAATACTAAGGTGTCCCTATGCTGAGGTTTTGGCAGTCGGAATGCGCTAATAAAGCGTTAGATAAATATATAAATGGACATTCACACTTCTTTTGCCAAGCAACTCCAGGTGCTGGAAAGACCATTATGGCTGCAGACGTCGCCAAATCATTATTGGATAATGATGAAATAGACTTAGTACTCTGTTTTTCGCCTTCTTCTGCAGTCGCAGAGGGAATTAAAGCGACATTTTCATCTTATTTATCATGCGCGTTTAGTGGCGGGTTAGGAACTTTAGGAGCATCGTACACATATCAAAGCATCAAATATCTTGATGATTCCTTTTGGGAAACGTTAAAGAAATATCGAATATTTGTCGTGTTTGATGAAATCCATCATTGTTCGTTTGATGAGGATGGGAAAAGTAATTCATGGGGAGAGCAAGTCGTATGTAAAGTACAGCGACTAGCTAAATATACATTAGCGCTATCTGGTACGCCTTGGCGCTCTGATCGTTTCCCTATCGCAATGGCGGAATATTCTGATCTTGAAGGAATGCTTGTCTGTGATTATCAATATACGTTAAATCAAGCTGTTAAAGATAATGTCTGTCGTCGGCCTAAGATTGTATTGGTTGATAATGAAGGTTTATCGATTAAAGATGAATCTAGTCACTCATTTTCATCAATTGCCGACTTACTTCAACATACAAAAGCGTCATATCAATCGATTATTCATAATCAAGCTGCTGTTATCTATATATTAAAATTAGCTTGTACAAAGCTCTGCGAGATTAGAAAAAGAACACCGAATGCAGCAGGGCTGATTGTTGCAGCTTCAGTATCACACGCTAAATGGATACAAAAGTTGTTAGATGTTGAACTTAAGCAAACTGTTTCTATCGTTACTTATCACCATCAATCTCCAATGGAAGAAATTCAACGTTTTAGAAATGATAAAACACAATGGATAGTCAGTGTGGGAATGATTAGTGAAGGTACTGATATACCAAGACTTCAAGTTTGTTGTCACTTAAGTGCGGTTAAAACTGAGTTATATTTTAGACAAGTCTTGGGGCGTATTTTGCGTGTAACTAATAGCGTTAATCAAGATGCATGGCTTTATACATTTGCTGAAAGTAATTTGGTCGAGTTTGCTGAGCGTATAGAGCAAGATATACCAGAGTCTTGTTTGTATATCGATGCAGCTCAGCCTGTCGAAGACATCATTAGTAACACGAAAGTAAAAGCAACTGAAAGTAGTACGACTACAGGTAGTGTCTGTTCTTCAATTTTAATTGATTGGGAAGACGAAGTGTCAAATAGCACTAACAGTAGTAGCGAAATGATTTATCAAGAATCTGAACGCATCAAATTAGGGCAATATAGAGAGCGAGTAATTGCAGCTTTTAGTTAATTAAAGTGAAGCTAACTATGTGATCAAACAACATAAATAACAAATCTTGTTACGATCAAATACTACTATCATATGAACTTTGTTATATAATCATCTGCAATAACAGATGGAATGAAAGTCACATGGTCGAAAAATTTTCCAAATCTCAGCTTTCTGAAGCCGACATTATTTCTAAATTTATCCTTCCAGCTATTAAAGCTAATGGCTGGAATGATATGACGCAAATTCGTCAGGAAGTAAAATTACGAGATGGTAAGGTCGTCGTACGAGGTCAAATTGCGGCTCGTAAAAAAGTGAAATCGGCCGATATTGTGTTGTACCACAAGCCGAGTATTCCGCTTGCCGTTGTTGAAGCTAAAGCTAACAAGCATGAAATCGGCAAAGGCATGCAGCAGGGGTTGGATTACGCATCATTGCTTGAAGTTCCATTCGTCTTTGCTAGTAATGGTGACGGTTTTATTTTTCACGATAAAACAAATCCAGCAAAGCTAGAGTCTGAAATTAGCTTAGAAGATTTTCCTTCCCCACAAATGCTTTGGGAAAAGTATTGCCAATGGAAAGGCTATACTGCTACGCAATTACCATTGATCACGCAAGATTACTATGACGATGGTAGTGGTAAGTCTCCACGTTATTATCAATTAAATGCGATTAATAAGACTATTGAAGCCGTATCTTCAGGTGAAAACCGAATCTTGTTAGTGATGGCGACAGGTACAGGCAAAACCTATACCGCATTTCAAATCATCTGGCGCCTTTGGAAATCAGGGGCTAAGAAACGTATTCTTTTCCTAGCAGATCGTAATATTTTGGTCGATCAAACCAAAAATAACGATTTTCAGCCTTTTGATACCGCAATGACCAAAATTGGTAATCGTAGTATTGATCCTGCGTTTGAAATTCACCTTGGCCTTTACCAAGCAATGACTGGACAAGAAGAAGACAAGAAAATATTTAAGAATGTCAGTCCAGACTTCTTCGATTTAATTGTTGTGGATGAGTGCCACCGGGGTAGTGCGTCAGAAGATAGCGCATGGCGAGAGATTTTAGAGTATTTCAGCTCTGCAACTCAAATAGGCTTAACTGCAACACCAAAAGAAACCGATGAAGTTTCTAACATCGAATACTTCGGTGAACCTGTCTATACCTATTCGTTAAAACAAGGTATTGAAGACGGTTTCCTTGCTCCTTACAAAGTGGTTCGTGTTGATTTAGACGTTGATTTACAAGGTTGGCGACCAACAAAAGGGCAAAAAGATAAACACGGTGAAACCATTACAGATCGAATCTACAACCAGAAAGACTTCGATCGCACCATGGTGATTGATGAGCGTACAGAATTAGTCGCTCAAACCATCACGAACTATTTAAAACGTACCGATCCAATGGCAAAAACAATTGTCTTTTGTAACGATATTGACCATGCAGAGCGTATGCGTCGTGCCATTGCCAACTGCTGTCCTGAGCAAATGGCTAAGAATGAAAAGTACGTAATGAAAATTACCGGCGATGATGAAATTGGTAAAGCTCAACTAGATAATTTCATTAACCCGAAAAAGGCATATCCTGTAATTGCAACAACATCAGAGTTGATGACCACAGGGGTTGATGCAAAGACGTGTAAATTAGTTGTTCTCGATACCACGATTAAATCGATGACGAAGTTTAAGCAGATCATCGGTCGTGGAACACGCATTGATGATCGCTACGGAAAATTATGGTTTTCGATTTTAGATTTCAAAAAAGCGACAGAGCTATTTGCTGATGAACGCTTTGATGGAACACCTGAGCGAGTAAAAGTGGCGAAGCCTGATGACTTTGAAAACCCAGAAGATCTGGATGATATTGTCAATGGCATTGATGACGAAGATACGTTAGAAACACCGTTTGACGATGATGATATTGATCCGAATACAATTTTAGAGCCGACACCACCGCCATATACACCATCAGGAGAGGACAAGACACCGCAAGGTGGAGATGAACCGGTTCAGGAAGAAGTGAAGAAATTCCATGTATCAGGTGTCACTGTCACTAAAATTGCTGAGCGTGTGCAATATTATGATAGTGATGGCAAGTTGGTGACAGAGTCATTCAAAGACTACACACGTAAAGCCATGGCAACGCAATTTTCCTCGTTAGATGACTTTACCAAACGTTGGAATGATGCCGATCGCAAGCAGGCAATTATTGATGAATTAGCTGAGCTTGGCATTATTTGGGATGCATTAGAGCAAGAAGTGGGTAAAGAGATGGATCCATTCGATATGATTTGTCATGTCGTTTACGATCAGCCACCACTAACCCGAAAAGAGCGTGCAGAGAACGTTAAAAAGCGTAATTACTTTACTAAGTACGGTGAAACAGCGCAGCAGGTGTTGAATAATCTACTTGAAAAGTATGCCGATGAAGGTGTGCAAGAGATTGAAAATATTCACGTTCTAAAAGTAAAACCGTTTGATGAACTAGGGCGCCCAATAGAAATCATCAAAAAAGGCTTTGGCGGCAAACCGCAATATTTAGAAGCAGTTAATGAGTTAGAAGCCGCTATCTATCAGCCTCAATTAGATCAATCCGCATAAACGATGACCCTTTCATCACATACTTGTATGAAAGGGTTGTTTTAAAACTAGTCGAGTAACTTGTAATTTGTCGTAACTGAGCAAATACCTATCAATTTAGACTGGTATCTATCAGTTATTTCAACATCTACTCTGTTATAATTCCCCACAATTTCAGTTAGCTAAAGTAGTAAAACATGTCTATCAGTTCCGTAATTAAATCTATTCAAGACATTATGCGTAAAGACGCAGGTGTAGATGGTGACGCACAGCGCCTTGGTCAAATGTCATGGCTATTATTCCTTAAAGTTTTCGATGCTCAGGAAGAAGAGCTAGAACTTGAACAAGATGATTACCAAGCACCGATAAACGAAAAATACTTATGGCGTAACTGGGCTGCCGATGCAGAAGGGATCACAGGCGAAAAATTACTTGAGTTTGTTAATGATGACTTGTTCCATCATCTAAAAAATATGCCCGTTAATGGCGAGAAAAATCCCCGTGGTTTAGTAGTAAAAGCCGCATTCAGTGATGCGTTTAACTACATGAAAAACGGCACATTGCTTCGCCAAGTGATCAACAAACTCAACGAAATTGATTTTACCGATTCAAAAGAGCGTCACTTATTCGGTGATATTTACGAGCAAATTCTTCGTGACTTACAAAGTGCGGGTAATTCGGGTGAATTCTATACGCCTCGTGCGGTAACACGCTTTATTGTTAATCGCCTCGATCCTAAGCTGGGTGAAACCATTATGGATCCAGCATGTGGTACCGGTGGTTTCCTTGCGTGTTCTGTAGATCATGTTAAAGAACATTACGTGAAAACGGCAGCAGATCACCAAACACTGCAAACCCAAATTCACGGTGTTGAAAAGAAACAGCTACCGCACTTGTTGTGTACTACTAACATGATGCTGCACGGCATCGAAGTACCAGTACAAATCAAACACGGTAATACCTTAAACAAACCGTTGGCAAACTGGGATAGCAACATAAACGTGATTGCGACCAACCCGCCATTTGGTGGTACAGAAGAAGACGGTATTGAAAAGAACTTCCCAGCCGAGATGCAAACCCGTGAAACCGCCGATCTGTTCTTACAACTGATTGTAGAAGTGTTAGATCAAGACGGTCGTGCAGGTGTGGTATTGCCAGACGGTACGCTGTTTGGTGAAGGTGTTAAAACCAAAATCAAAAAAATGCTAACGGAAGAATGTAACTTACACACTATCGTACGTTTACCAAATGGGGTATTTAACCCATATACAGGTATTAAAACTAACATTCTGTTTTTCACTAAAGGCAAGCCAACTAAAGACGTGTGGTTCTATGAGCACCCATACCCAGAAGGTGTGAAGAACTACAGCAAAACCAAACCAATGAAGTTTGAAGAGTTCCAGCAAGAGATTGATTGGTGGGGCAATGAAGCTGACGGTTTTGCAACACGTGTTGAAAATGAACATGCATGGAAAGTCTCGATTGAAGACATTATTGCGCGTAACTTCAACTTAGACATTAAAAATCCACATCAAGATGAAGTGATTGCCCATGATCCCCAAGAGCTATTGGCAAGCTACCAACAGCAGCAACAAGAGATCGCAGATCTACGTAACCAGTTAAAGAACATCTTAAGTGATGCGCTGAAATCATCAACTGGCAGCGAGGCGTGATCATGACCGTTGAATCGTTAATTACCCAGCACATTGATACGTGGACATCAGCGGTAAAAACCAAATCCACTTCAGGGCGTGGCAGCAGTAAAAAATTAGAGTTGTATGGCGTGAAGAAACTACGTGAGCTGATTTTAGAATTGGCTGTGCGTGGTAAGTTAGTGCCGCAAGATCCGAATGATGAGCCTGCGTCTGTATTGCTTGAGCGCATTGCGGCTGAAAAAGTACAGTTAATAAAAGATAAAAAAATTTCAAAGCAAAAAAAATTACCCAATATTACAGAAGACGAAAAACTAGAAAAGTTACCAGAAGGATGGCAGTTGTGCCGTTTTGGTGAACTTTATAATTTGGAGTACGGTGATAATCTTCCTAAAACCAAGCGTTCAGAATCTGGAGAATATCCAGTTTATGGTTCGAATGGTATTGTTGGTTCTCATAGCGAATTTTCAGTTAATAAAGGATGCGTTGTTGTTGGTCGTAAGGGGTCTGCTGGAGCTTTAAATAAAAGCATTACATCATGTTGGGTAACTGATGTTGCTTACAGTGTTACACCTCCCACTGGAATTACCCTTGATTATTGTTTCTTACATCTGAGCACTTTTGGATTAGATACTTTAGGTAAAGGTATAAAACCAGGCTTGAATAGAAATGAAGCAAATATTTTAATAGCTTGTATTCCACCAACAGAAGAACAACACCGCATTGTCGCCAAAGTCGATGAACTTATGACACTCTGCGATCAGCTTGAGCAACAAACCGAAGCCAGCATTGAAGCGCATCAGTTATTAGTGAGTACGTTACTCAACACATTAACGAACTCTGCTGATGCCGATGAGTTAATGGAAAACTGGGCACGTATTAGCGATCATTTTGATACTTTGTTCACCACAGAAGAGAGCATCGACCAGCTAAAACAAACCATTCTGCAACTGGCGGTGATGGGTAAGCTTGTCCCACAAGATCCAAACGATGAACCAGCATCTGTGCTGCTAGAGCGTATTGCAGAAGAAAAAGAGCAACTCATCAAAGAGAAGAAAATTAAAAAGCAAAAAGTGCTACCACCGATCGCTGATAATGAAAAGCCGTTTGACTTGCCGAATGGGTGGTGTTTTTCAAGATTAGAAAGCTTAAGTGAATTAATTACTAAAGGTTCATCACCTAAATGGCAAGGTGTTAACTATACAGAAAATTCTGAAGATGTCCTTTTTGTTACGAGTGAAAATGTAGGTGCATTTAAGCTTATTCTTGATAATGAAAAGTATGTTGAGAAAAGTTTCAATGATATTGAGCCTCGTTCAATTTTAAAAAAATATGATTTTTTAATGAATATTGTAGGTGCATCGATTGGAAGAACTGCACTATTTGATAGCAATCGTGTAGCTAATATTAATCAAGCGGTATGCCTTATTCGTTTATTTCCGTATCAAATAATTCCTGAATTTTTCCTAATTTTCTTTAATAGTCGTACTTGTATTTCCTATATGTACGATAAGCAAGTGGATAATGCTAGACCAAACTTAAGTATGGGGAATATATCTAAATTTCTTATACCTATTCCTCCTATACGAGAACAAAAATTTATTGTCGATAAAGTTAATAATTTAATGGAAATTTGTGATCAACTGAAATTGCGATTAAAAGGCTCTCAAATAACTCAACTACATCTCACTGATGCTATCGTTGAACAGGCTGTATAAGCATGGCCATTGTCTTCAATCAGCCTCAAACCATTGCGCAGTTGTTGGATAAATCACTCATCATTCCGGAGTACCAACGCCCTTATAAATGGCAACCAAAGCATGTTAATCAGCTGATTGATGACATTATTAATCACCGTACTAAGCCATGTTATCGGCTTGGTACGGTGGTACTGCATCAAGACAAAGCTCCAAAAGACTATTGCTAGACTGGCGGTATAAAACCTACATTTTCGGATTTTTTAACACATGATTGGCAGCTACAGTGCTGCTAACCTTCCCTTGTTTATATTTTGCTTGAATAGAAATCATGGATTTAGAACACGTTACTTATAACCTTGATGAGGTTAAAGGGCTCTCTGATGAAGAGCTTTACCAACGCCTTTATGATAGTTGGGGCTTGGAAAATCATAAAATTGATGTCTGGGGTGAGCTAAGTATTAACGAGGCAGGGAACTGGGCTGGTATCCGTAACGCAAAAACTCTTAGTGGCAACCAAAGCATAGAATACCCTCTGACTGATTCGCATGAATTGCAATCAGGTGTGTTTTTAAACCCATCAGTAGCAAAAATAGTGTTAGGTAATGACACTAAAGGGATGGTTGCTTGCGAACTGATGCTAGCATCCATCCCGCAAAGAGCTAAAAAAAATAACCCATTTTTATTAGCCGTCAATGATAAGACGGTTGAGCGTTTGACCTATCTGCCCGATGCATTACCTAATGTAGATCGGCAAGCCCTAATTCAAAATGAAGATGAAACACTCCTACGCAAAGTTATTTATGACGCAGAAGTTAAGCGCGTTAAACACAAAATCGCCTCAGAAACAGAAGCGTTAGAGGTAGCGTTGCAAGAAAAACAACAGGATATGACTGACAAGTTGGCGGAGTTGTCAGACGCATTCAAAAGTACACAGGATAAAATCACAGCATCAACGACTGAGCTTGAAAGCTCAATAAAGAGAAATGAAGAACTGAATAATGATAATCATCGGCTAAATCTGAAGATTGAAGAAAGCAAAGCTGAGTTAGACGTCATTATCGAAAAGAGCCGAAGAGTAGAGGAAAGTATGGCAAGAAAAGTCGAGAAACTAATAGATTTCATCAAAGAGAAAGCCATCTTCCTCAAGAATTTTGAGTTCTTGGATGAGGAAGATTTCAACTTTTTTGTTGGAAGCTCCT
Source organism: Photobacterium sp. GB-50 (assembly GCF_003026755.1). Taxonomy (NCBI): domain Bacteria; kingdom Pseudomonadati; phylum Pseudomonadota; class Gammaproteobacteria; order Vibrionales; family Vibrionaceae; genus Photobacterium; species Photobacterium sp. GB-50. The sequence goes on along the minus strand of NZ_PYNX01000006.1, from coordinate 210,363 downwards.
TGTCTAATAAGGAGCGTGGCGAGCATATATCTTTTTCGCAAGCTTTTAATTCTAACTACAGCGATGCAGTTTCATACATTCAAGCGCACCTAAAAGAACGAGATATTCTCTACCCTCGCCACATCATCGAGAACTTCATGACGCTTATTCGGGCTAATGATCTAATCATTTTGGCGGGCGACTCGGGTTCAGGCAAAACAAACCTAGTTCAGTCGTTTGCCAAGGCAATTGGTGGGGTATCGAAAATAATACCTGTTAAGCCAAACTGGACCAGTTCAGAAGACTTGTTGGGTTATTACAACCCGCTAGAGAAGAAATACTTGGCTACCCCCTTCCTTGAGGCATTGATCGAGGCTAAGCAAAACCCAGATGTTCCATACTTCATCTGCTTAGACGAAATGAACCTTGCCCGAGTGGAATATTACTTTGCAGACTTTCTTTCTAAGCTTGAAGAACGTAACGAGCAGCCGACTATTCAACTTTACTCGGATGATGAAGCCGCACACGTTCTCGCCGAGCTAAAAGGGGTTGTTTCGATCATTTCTAACGCGCAAGAAAAATTCAGTAAAAATGGTATCGTGGACTTCGTTGCGCTCATGCAAGACGAAGAGATTAACGCAGAGATGAAACGCGCATTTGGCTTTAGCGATAAAGACTCACTGATCAAATACCACGGTGACATCAGACGTATGTTGGCTGGTGTTCTCGGCACGCCTTCGTCGATCACGATTCCAGCGAACGTAAGAATAATTGGTGCTATCAATATCGACGAAACGACGCATTACCTATCACCGAAAATTCTCGACCGTGCGCACGTGATGAAGTTTAAGAGTCCTTTGCTGACCGACTGGGATGCCATTTTTGATGAGATTGACTCTTACGGACTAGACGACGTTACTTTGCCACTTGTATTTGATATTGCAGAGCTTGGTGAGCGCACCCCTTATCCGAAATTTGAACGCTCGAATGAATTCTGCGAGTTGTTTACGACCTTAAACCGAGATGTCTTTGACCCGCTTGGCGTGGAGTTTGGTATGCGTACCATTCGACAAGGGCTTAACTACGTAAGTTTGTTTAGCGATGTAAACGACAATAAGTCTCTGGCCATCAACAACTTTATCGTTCATAAGGTGCTACCAAAATTCACATTTGATGGTGATAAGCAAGTAGGCGATTACAGTAAAGCTGAGCTTGTTAGCCGTGTATTCTTACCTCGCCTTGAGTCGCTGTTGGATAATCAAGCAGAGATAGCAGCGGAGTTTTCTTGCACCAAATCGGTAGAGCGTTTGGTTAAAACGGCTGAATCGAATGATGGCGTTGTGAACTACTGGGCGTAATCATGGAAGCTGCATTCATTATCAAGTTTATCGAGACCAAATGGCACGATAAGCAAACCTTAGTCAGTGTTAGCGAGTCAGAGTACTCGTTAAAGCTTGAGTCCACAGGAAACAATGCGTTTTCCGCACATACCACTATCTACCCTAAAGTCGATGAACTGCGTTTTGCTCAACTTGCGATTAAAACTAGGCATTGTCAGCAATCACCGCCATACATTGCCATGCCCAATGGCGAAAGTAGGCAGTTAGAGTCGATTATCGATCCTGCCTCTAAAACTGTGTGGTGGGTTGAGCCTGCTAATTGGGATGCAAAACAACGGGTTTGGCGCAGTGAGGCGCGGCGAACGGCTGGTCAGATCGCGTTTGTTATAGGTAACTCGACACTAAAGCTTGATATTGATATTTCCGAACAGACTAAATCGGACCTTTCTCACTACCTATCAGATTTTAAATCGGACCTGTGGGAGCTGATCCTTGATGATAATAGCCATATTACGGGTGATGCAAAAAACTCTCAGGTTGCGGCAATCGATCAGGAAGCGTTGTCATTGGTCGCTTCAATTCTTAGCAATGCACAAACAATCCTCAAAAAGCCCAAAGTTGAGCTGAAAGAAGTTCAAGCATTGAAGCCGGCCAAAGTGGTACGCCCTGTTCCACGTACATTTATGGAGATTTGTACCAAAGGTTCGCGTAAACATTTAACGAGCCGCGCATCTGAGCCGATTTACAACGTACCCGAAAACCAGTATGTGCTATATGTGGTTTCGAGCACGCTGAGCATTGTAAAGCAATTGGTTAGGGTGGCTGAGAACAAAAAGAGTCGTTTTTCTGGTGCTATTGAAAAGCTTAATGAGCGTTTAGACAGTTTAAAAGACTATCGTATTATCAACCGTGACCTTGTAGTTAAAGACTTAGAAAGACTTAAAAAGCGCTTTGATACAGAAGTAATCAATGCCGAGTTGGCGAGTCAGTTAGGTGAAATTAATGCCAATAAGTACTTTTCACTGAATCATGCTGCCAAAGGCTACCTCAGACTAGAAAAAACAACAGGCTCTGAGAACGAGTGGTGGGCAAAAATCAAGCCATCCCTGCATGATGATTGGCAACAGTTTGAACTTAATGGACATACCATTTTTAGGTCTGGTGAGCATTACGCGAGCTTGTTTAAGCCATACAGCGACTATGACATGGTGGCAATTATGCCTCCTCCCTCTAGGAGAGGAACAGCTTCGATTTTGTACCCAGAGTACATATCTAAACTAACGATTCTGGCGGATTCGCGATCACTCTTAAGAGATAAAGAGAAGTTTTCCAAGTTGCGCGAGCAAGGCATTGCTCTAAATGAAAATGGCTGGAAAACGAAGCTGACACCGGAAGAGCTCTCTGAACAGGAGAAAGAACGTTCTACCATCAATAAGCGCTTGGGTTATTTCGCAACTGAACATGAAAAGGTGGGAATAGTACACAAAGCGCTTGAGCCAAAACTGAAACCTTTCCAGCAAGTAGAAAAAGAATGGCGTCAGTGCAAAGTCAAAAGTAAAAGCACCTTTCCTAACTCTATGACTTTTGTGCAAAACCCTGCCTATCAAGCGGTTCACTCGGGTTTTAAAAAGTTAAAAGAGCAGATTGGCTTGGCCGATGAGGACATTTTGCTTTCGCTGGAGAAAGTCGAGGCGATTGGACTAGTCAACATGCCATTACTTTATGAACGTTGGTGTTTGTTGCAAATCATCAAAGTGCTGACTCAGGCATTCCGATATCAGCCAGAGGAAAACTGGAAACGAAAATTGATTGCGAATATTCAAGGCAATGAAGAACAAATCAGCATTCAGTTTTTCAACCCAAGTGTTTCAAGAGCTATCACTCTGCAATACGAACCGTTCTTAGCAAATGGCAAGCGCCCTGATTTTGTTTTGGATGTAGAAGCGACTACCAAAAGTGGTTATCAGGTTTCAAAGCGGTTAGTCGTCGACGCAAAGTACTATTCTGCTGCCTATCTCAAGCAAAGAGGTGGGATCGGTGGGGTTATCCATGAACTATATAAAGTTAAGGATTATAGCGAAGGCCAAGAGAATAACGTGTTTGTTCTTCACCCCGTGTTAGATGCGGTTGAGAAAGTCGTATCCCCTCAGGAATGGGCGAAAGACAGTTATTTAGGTGAGCTATCCATGTTTGATTGGGAGCCTACATACCATCAACGCCAGGCTACAAACTATGGTGCAGTATGTGCTAACCCAATGAAGTCGCAACGCTACCTTGATGAAATCCAACGTATGCTAGGGATGTTTTTGCAATATGGCATTGAAGATAATACGCCATCTCGTGCAGAGTCTGATGATACTCAAGCCATAAATTTCTGCGTGTCTTGCGGTTCAGAAAAAGTTTCTGATGTAACTAACTCAATGAGATCAAATCATCAAAAGCGTTGGTATCGATGTAATGAGTGTACTCAGTTTACCGTATATAACCACTGTGGTACCTGCAATGCACGATTGATTAAGAATGGCGAGTATTGGACCTATTTATCTTTGATGCCGATGTCTTCAATTAACATTAAATGCCCAAGTTGCGAATCGCCAGTTTAGTAAAAATATAATAAAATTAAAGGTATAAGCACAATAATGAGCCTCTATAATATCTCCAACAAAAATCTAACTGCTTTAACGCAAACTACTTTTGCAGCTGAGGGATTACTTGAACGTCAAGATTTACAAGAAGCGTTAAAAGGTTGTATTGGTGCTATTGCACCTGACTGCTTAGTTATTTCTGAGGAGTTTTCAGATTGGGAAGACAGTCGTCGGCGTATTGATTTACTCGCTATTGATAAAAGTGCCAACTTGGTTGTAATTGAATTAAAACGTGATGAAATTGGGGCTCATATGGAGCTTCAGTCTTTACGTTATGCGGCCATGATATCGACGATGACGTTTGATAAAGCGTGTTCTTACTTTGAAGAATATATCGAAAAAGAAGAGTTAGAGCTGAATGCGCGTCAAACTATTCTCGACTTTGTTGATTTGGATGAAAGCAGTTTAGATGACTTTGGCAATGATGTTCGTATTGTTTTAGCTTCAGCTGATTTTGGCAAAGAGCTGACAACATCAGTGCTTTGGTTACGTGATAAAGGGATTTATATTAGTTGTGTGCGATTAACGCCATATCGTTACAATGACGATGTTTTAATCAATGCAGAGCAAATCATTCCTGTTCCTGAGATTGAAGAGTATCAGGTTAAGTTTAGAGAGAAGCAGGTAGAACAACGAACGAGTAAAAAAACACAGCGTGATTACTCAAAATATCGTTTTAACGGGCAGGTTTACAATAAACGTAAATTAGCATTAGCGATTTTAACCCATTGGATTAACGTTAATAAGCCAACAGACTTAGCTGAAATCCGCCGAGCTTTGGAAGGTTATAACCTACAACGAGCGGTTGCATTATTTGATCAGATTACTGAAAAGTACCTAAGTCGTTACCATTCTTCTGAAAATGATCTTTTGACTTTAGATTCAGGGGAACTCATCGCTATTTCTAACCAATGGGGGGATAATATCCCTAGATTGCTGGAGGCTATGAGTCGTTACGGGATTCATGCTGAGAAGATAGAGAATTAAGTTTTTACGGGTATTAGATCGGCAATTTGAATCTTTTGGGTAATTAAACTGGAAATTATCAAATTAGGCGCCACACGCTAAAAACTTAGCCATTCTAAGTTTAGTGGTGAGTATAGATATTCAGTTGTATTAAGACGAATCGCTCGAAAGTATTCTTTTGCGACTCTCGCATTAGAAAGGCTACGAGCGATTTTCACATTAATGATAAAGTTTCGTTTGATCAACGATGAGAACAAACCACTATTATTTACGAGGTTAGATAGATTTGTGGTTATGATTATATGAAATGTATTAGCCTTTAATCTGGTTTGAGCTAAGAACATCTTTCTTGAATGCGGCTATAACCGATTTTATATTCTGAATCGCTTGTACAGGCGTTATTTCCTTACGTTCTATTTGCGCCTCAATGCACTCTATTTCTCGTTCCATACTCTCTACAGTAGTTTTGAGTGAGGCTGCATTGTAAACTTTGGTATAGCCATGCAGAGACTCCCAAGCAAGGTCGAGGTAAGTATCTAGTGAGCTAATCAAGGTGTGACCTGAAAATTGCTGTAGCTCTTTCTTAAATTGCATGGTGTGAAGCACGTTCTTTCTAAAGTCGTCTTTACTGTTGATTTCTTTTGACGCAAGAATCCGATCTATCATCCAGTTAGTTAAACGCGCATGTCGCCATAAGTGCGGTGAGACTTGACCTGTAATCCCTAGTTCGTCAGCCCATTGTTTGATGTATTTTGTCCAAGATTTAGCGTTAAAAGGTTTACCGTTAGTTAAAGAAATAAAGAGGTAGTCGTGCTTAACGCCAAACTTTTTCATCACCCGTTTTCTCACATCGGTATAGTTAGCTATTTGCTCTAAAAGTATGTGATCGACAGGTAAGTAACGATGACTATCTTCATCATTACGCTTCTTGCTGGTTTTTATTTTGAGTTTTCCCGTTTCTCTCGCTGCAAGGTAATCGCTATACCTCAGCGAATGTAACTCACTCACACGACCACCAAGCATTTCCATCGACACATAGATGGCTTTATCGCGTATTCGTTTATCGTATTGCTCTCGTTTTGCCAGTCGTTTGGCTTTGGGGTCTGTGAAAGAAGATAGGTCTTTTTTCTGAGTGTTGATGTATTGCCAAATTTTAAGCGCGTCTTCTTTGCTAACAGGATGGCGACTTTTTACAGCCCCTTTTTTTGGCAATGAAGCGTGTGTGATAGTGATGACTTCTTTTTTATCTTTTCGTCCCTCAATTGAAATTGAGTGCCTTTTCTCTAATACGGTAATGGCATTGACTTCATCTTGTCCGATGAAGTGAGTTAAGTCATGGAATGACTGAACAAATTGAAGAAACTGAATGCACGTTTCACCGATTTTGGCGACCTCAGTTGATGAACGTTTAGGCTCACCATTGGGCTTAACTTCCAATGTTAGATTCTGAATAAAAAGCGTAAACGAACTGTCTGTCAGTTGACTAAATCGACTCAACATTGGCTGCGTTTCGATAAATCGAATTAAATGGACGATTTTAGATGCATACGTTCTAATGCTGGTTGCTTTAAGGTGCTTCTGAACGACTAAATGATGCATATAAGCATTGGCTTCTAGGCATGGTTTATAGTTGGAATAACTTAGGAATGGCACATCAATAGGGTTTATCTTCCTAGCGTGACTCGGTACACCTATATGTAGCCAAAACTCCATATCCTTTAGCGTGTTAGTTATCATATCTCACCATCAAAATATAAATCGCTCACGTTTTGGATTTGGTGGTTAGCATCCAGATAGGCTTCCCAACGCGCTTCCTCTGTGCCTTTGTGTGATGCTAATGTTTTCATTTTTGAACGGGCTTCGCGCAGCAAGGCAGTAAATAACATATTTTCTCGCTGTAACGCTTCAATTTCCTTTTTTTGCTCAGCAATACGGTTCTTTTGTCCAGCTTGTGTGTTCAGGCTACCTTTGCGTGACTTTTTGCCCTTAATTTCAAACTCAAGCGCGTTTACAGCGTTTTTTCTTAGGGCATCGATTGCATCAAAGCCTCCACGAATCACCTCGTCAGCATTGGTTTTAAAGGTATTTAAGCTGCATGGTTCAATATTACGTTCACTGCACTCAAATTTTGCCAGTCCACCTTGCGACTTCAATTGCTTGACTAATGCGGTATCTTCTTGGAACGTTTTCGGTGAGCGAATGATTTCTTGTAGAAAGTCCCGTGTTTTTATGACTTTGAGTTGGTTTTTCTCTTGATTCATTATTCAGCCTCTAACTCATTAATTTTTAATATAAGGTTGAAAGTTTTGATGTCTTCTCCGTTTTCATCTTTGATTGTAAAAAACTCTGGCTTTAGGCTGATAATATCGCTTTCGAGTAACATTAATACTTCGTTCTCAAGGTCTTGCTCGGTTTGAAGTTGTGATATGTGGGGGGTTGTGCGGTGTTCACTTTCATCGCCATAATCAAAGATAGCATCATCCAACGTGCGAATATGCAGTGCTTTATTAGCATTACCTGTCAGTCGTTTAGCGAGGATTTTACGTAAGTGTTCGACTTCATCAAGGTTGTCAATCTGTGATTTATCACTGATAACACTTTGTACGATAACACTCGCTTTCGCGCTGTTAAGTACGCCACCTGTATCTGAATCGGTAATGTAATTGTGCAAGTGCTCTAAATCGGAATGAGCAAGCATCCAGCGCAGTGCTTCCATGTTTTCATAGTTTTTTGACCAGAAGAACACCAAAGCAAAGAAGCGTCTTAACTGGTGCTGTCTCACGTAGTGACGACGATACTCACCATTATCCATTTCCACGATTGCGGTTTCAAAATAATCACACAGCGCATCAAATGCATCATTAAACCCATTACTATTACGCTTATTCAGTTGAAAGGTTTGCGTATCAATGTGATTAAATAAAGCGAGAGCGTTTTTTGTCGCGATACCGCGCTCAATCGCTTGCCGATTAAACTGTTCGAGCTGGTACACAAATCGGGCAACAGATAAAGGTATCGGTCTATCGATGGTTATGTTTTCCCCTTTTACCCCTGTTTTCTTGGCTTTAAAGCGTAAGTGCCAGTTATCACTGTCTTCAATATATGGGCTGGCATCCGTTGTGCGTTGCCCCTTCCTGCTATTAAAAACAAGGTTGCCGAAAGGTTTCAGTTGAACCATTTCACCTTGTCGTCTTGCTATAGTTGCGCCAAGCACTAATTGAATTGCGCCCTGTAGTACAGTGAAAATCTCAAGCATGGATTCGTTATGACGAATCCGAGTATGACGATTTTCAGCACTTGCAGGTAGTCCCTCTAATTGTGTTATGCCTTTTTGCTTAAAATCAGGATGGATTAAATCGATCGCATTAAATTTAAGAAAATGTCCGAGTTCAGTTTGTGGTAAATCACGGTGAAGAGCCTCATTAAATGCCTTTGAACTAGGGTAAGGGCGGTGAGTGTTGGAGAACGCAGCAGTCGATTTTGAGTGGACTGTTGTTAATACATCAAGTAGGTTGTCGAAAAAATTCACCTCTTTTGTATCAGGTGCAGGGCAGAAATCTTCCAATAGCTCATAGCTATTTCTAAATAAATCAAACACAAACTCAGGCGGTAAGGTGCGGGTACGTCCTTGGTTACGCAGTGTCGTTAAGCTTTGTACCGCATCAACGGATACCTTGCTGGTCACAGGGGAAAATGTGCTGACATCGTGTTTATCGATATTGGTGTTTATCAGTTGAATAGCATGATGCCATGGTTGAATATCCTTTGCTGAGCATCCATTGCCCTTATCTTGATTTGGAACAGCTTGATACTCAGACATAAGTGGGGTGGGCTTTAATGCCAACTCAGGAAAAGGGGAGAGTTGAATTGTACCGGTCAGGATTTTTCCCTCAAAAAGTTTTGCCGTGAGAATGGTGTTGTTGCCTTGAGGATTACGATGACCAAATTTGTCGCGTGTTTTATTTGCATAATATCGTTGCTGATGTAGCCAACAACAGGCTTTGACTCTATCGTTAAGGTTGAGAGTGTTTTCATCGCTGGCAATGTCACGGGTCACATAGGGGTATTTTGCTTTAAATGCGTTGACTTCCTCTATAGAAATTTCAACGTTATCCAGTAACGCCTTAATGCGATCATGGGTTTGGTATAAAGCGGTACTAATTGAGCCTGCATGTTCTCCGATAGTTAATAGCACATTGAGCCAAAATGCTTCGCTGACTTTTTCTAAATGATATTGCGATAACTTTAACGCCTGACCATTGAGTAAAATGGTATTAATGAGCGTCAAAATATGACTATATTTCCTCGCAGCGCTTTTAGAGCTTGTTAACTTACCGCCATTATCTAACGGGTTATCACACGCGATTAGCCAGTGTTTAAAGGCATTAAGTAAGGGTTGGTGTTTTTCACTGGTTAGCGGCTCATTATCATCTAAAGTGATGTCACACCAGCGGATTTCTTTCACCTTTTTTTGGTGCTTAAAATGTATTTTTGAAATGTCGTCATGAAAATTTGATAACCACCATTCGGGCAACGAGTCAGATTCCATTGGAATGCCCGTGTGAATTTCTGTCAGTAAAGCAAGGACGCGAAAATCATCCGTTGCAACTGCATAGTTGGTTAATTGAGAAAGCGTGTTTACGTGCATCCCATTAAGTTTTTCAGGGTTGTTCACGATATCATTGGTCAATTTTTCAAGATAAGCGAGATTATCTACCGCGGTTAGCATGAAAGCACTCCCTCTATGATGGTGTGGTCTAGAGGTGATTTTTTCGCCTCTTCGTACATGTCCAAGATGTCGTCATCATCAAAGCCAGGCATTTCAATGCATTTAAAGAGATAGGTTGCTGATTGATACCAATGTTGGACTAACTCATTAAAACGGGATGCATCATTGTCGTTATCAATGATTGTTTTAATGCTCATCAACAACTGAAATATTGGCACGGTGACAGTCAACACCACGCTATCGAAAATACTTTGTTCAGCTTGTTGTGAGGCGGCTTTATCAAACGTGGCTGCGTTTAAATCTGGGAGGTCATTTAAGCCATGATTTTCCAAAAACTCCTCTAACTCTTGATATGTCATATTGACAGCATCCAGCAAATAAGGTGATTTTTTCATTGCCTCAAAAATGATTGCCTTTTGGAACTGCCTGATAACACGTTCGGTAAAGAAGTCCATTAAAGGTTTAGGTAGGTAGGTATCAAGTAAATCTTGATTTACTTCTTTATGACCAAGCGCGTCAGCCACGGCACTTTGTGAGCGCGTTTTGAGATAGATTTGCAGTCCACGATGACGACGAATTGTCCTGTGCGTGGTGATGCTGGCGATGATATCGAGTTCTTGTGCTGATACATCATATTCAAGTGGCAACGCTGCTTTATCATTTAGTCGTTTTCTGACAAGTGGCAAGGGGTTGTATAATTGACTTTGAACACTTGGATTCACAGCCTTATTTAATGTGCATGTTAATAACAAAAACTTCCAATTAGGATCACCAATCGCTTTTAAATGCTGTCGGGCTATTTGTGTGTGTTGAACGATAAAGTCCACGATGGATTTAGAAAACTCATTGAGTATGACATCCTGCTGCGCTAAATTTCGTCCTCTACGCGCTTTCTCACTGGTTAAGATAAACTGCTCACCGACTTTTTTATAACCTGTTAACTTACCGTTTTCATTGAACAATTGCAGCTTTTGCAGCCAAGACGGGGTGATTTTCGGGTGCTCAATGACAAGTAAGGCAGTTAAAGTAAACAGCGTGGCATTCGTTGATAGGTTTAGCTCTTCGATTAGCTGTTCGTTTTTCCCCTCGAACCCTAGAAACACTCCGTACTGATAACCCTTATAGCCACTAATGCCATACTTATAGAACGTTGCAATGGTGTTATCTAAGTGGTGTTCGCCAATAGCATAAGCTTTACTACCTGTATTGCTGCCTTTACGAGGACCAGAATTCCCCTTAATAGGCTTCACTATACCTTTATCGATAAAGCGTTTATTTCGCTCTTGTCGCTGTTTTAATTGATTAAAATGCGTGGTGAATACCGTTTTCAATATATTTATGTCTCGTTCAATACGAGCCTCTATCACCGCAATGGCTTGCTCATCTTTGATGTGCAAAGGGATATCAGCAAACCATCGCATTTTCTCTAACTCACTGGTTTTACCGCCTGTTGAGAAGCTAGGCGGATTTTTAACGTTTAAAATTATAGGGGCTATAAACGCTTTTAATGGTGCAGGATAAAGCTTTGTGTTGATAAACACAGAGGTATAAATATCAAGTGAGTCATTAAATGCTTTATTAAAGTATACTGGGTCATTGCCCTTAACCAGACATTCAGAAAATTGCAATTGGTACGCTTTATAGAATGTCGATTGCACATACTTTTCACTGAGCAATAACTCAAAACTTTCCACCGTTGCTTTCATATCAAGCGTCGAGGTCGTTTCAAGCAAAGATTTAATTTTAAATAGATTACCTCTTAGAGATTTTGTTTTTTGGGTTAAGCCATACCGGTTGAGGGTATCATGAATTTTGTCGGTAAAAGCTTGTTTGTATTTCACATAAAGAAAATCAAGATCGACAAGAACTGCTTTACGCTCTTGTGATGTCACCGACCAGCCGTTTAAATACGTGAGTTTTTCTTCATTACGCTCAAGGGATTGATAGCTTTCAATGCAGTGCTGTACGTAATCGTTTATCTTTTCGACACCAATAGATTGAGGCGTAATATGGATATGATTTGCTTTCGCAAGGTCGCACATCATACGGTGAAGACGAAACGCCAAATTTCTTTTAGAAGCGAGAGATAGGTTGTTAGATTCGCAATAAAAAAAACCAATAAACTGATCTGTATGAGCTTTAAACGTATTTTCATCATTAAGTATCTCAATGCCGCTATAGTTAAGCTTGCCTTGAGAGAAAATAAAAGCCGCATAAACATTCAATAATTGCAAGTTTTTAAAGCTTTCGTATTTTGGGTAGCGCCTCTCTAAATAGTTCAATAATTGTGTGTGAAGTGGCTTAGATAATGCTTGAGATAAAAGCGATAACTGTTTCAGAATTGTTGTATTCACGTATATTTCCTCTTAAAAAAGGATTAACAATACATTAACAAGTTGTCGAAATGTTGTCAAAAAAAGTTGTCAGTAAAATTTTAGTTAAAGCAATGAATCTATTATGATTTTATAACTAATGATAAGAAATTTGATTCAAGAGAACTGAAATTGGACTGTCGGTTTGTGATAACCCAAGGCGCAGGCACGTTGCGAGCTTTGGTATGGGGGTGAAAGAGACATTTCAAGGTAGAGGTGTTGGTGGGCAATTGTTACAGTCGGCATTGATGTTGGCAGATAAATGGCTCAATGTTCAACGTATCGAGTTAGAAGTGTATACAGACAACATTGCTGCAATGAAGCTTTATCAAAAACATGGTTTTGAAATTGAAGGCGAGGCGAAAAACTTTGCGTTTCGTAATGGCGAGTATGCCAATGTATACCATATGGCGAGGCTACGAACATACACTGTATGATTCGATAAAGTGGATAAGTAAAAAGGCAGTAATCATACGCAATGATTACTGCCTTTTTTATTGAAGTGATTTATTAATGGCCGACGGTTTTCGACAATAGGTTAACAATTAAAACACCAACAATAATAAAACCAATACCTACAATTGCGGGTAAATCTAAGCGCTGCCCATAAATAAAAAAGCTAATCGTTGCAACGAGGACAATACCAGCGCCACTCCAAATCGCATAAACAATACCAACAGGCATGGTTTTAACGGTGACAGATAAGAGAAAAAAAGCGACAGCGTAACCGACAAGTACAACCGCACTTGGAACGAGTTTAGTAAATTGCTCGGCTTTAGGAATGAAAGATGTTGCGATCACTTCAAACACAATGGCAATAGATAAAGCTAAAAAAGGTGGCATAGAAGTTAATAGTTTAAACATTACGATTATCTATCATTAAAAAAGAGATGCGCATTTTAGTGTCAAAGAATACGTTTCACCAAGTGATATTTATACAAATCATTATTACCATCTAGTAATAATAATTACTAACGAGGTTTTACTATTGATATAAAACAACAAATGAATACGAAACAGCACGACAGCTTAAAGGTATGCTTATATTTCGTAAGAATTCTGTAGTTAGAAGATTGTATTTATCATTATTTTTTAATTATTCGTTATCCGAAATAGCGACAAAAATTGGCATTAAACAAACAAGAGCATATACAAGTAAATGCTGATATTACATTGATCTTAATAGATGAAGTTGTGAGTCAAATAAGCCTGAATACAATGATATATTCATTCAATATGTATTCAGGGCTTATTTGTCATATCTAACGCTGAAGATGACGTAAGCTACGTTTCTCTAATTGGGTGAATAAAAGAGATAAAGATAGGCATAAAATTAAGTAGACAGCGCCAACAAGTAACCAAATTTCAAAGATTAACCCCGATGAGTTCGCCATTTCACTGCCGACGAAGGTTATCTCCTGTATAGAGATCAATGAAATAATTGATGAATCTTTCACTATTGAGATAAATTGACCAGCCAGTGCTGGTACTATGCCTGCGATTGCTTGCGGGAAAATAACAAAGCGGAAACCATCAAGACGAGAAAGCCCAAGAGAGCTGGTTGCTTCCCATTGTCCTTTATCTATTGCATCAAGCCCAGAGCGAATGACTTCAGCGATATAAGCAGCAGCTATTAAGCCAACGCATAGAATGCCAGAAAAAAGGTTTTCCCATAACTGACTATTACCAAAGAGGATATCTTGCAGAAGATTCTCGTTACCATGGTAATTACGAAATAGATTATCGAGTCCTAGCAATGGAACTAATTGGCTAGATATAAAGAAATAGAAAATGAAAACAAAAACCAGTGGCGGGATATTTCTGACTAATTGAATATAAGCATTAGCTGGCAGACGGAAAAAGATAAAAGAAGAACGACGCCCTAAAGCTAAAAGCAGCCCGAATACCGCAGCAAACAGCATACCCCACAAACTTAATCGAATAGTACTGATAATACCTTGAAAGAAATAAGGAAGCTCTCCGTTTTGGCCAGGGGTAAAAACCAAATCAAAGGCTTTATGCCATTGCCAGTGGTAATTAATGCCAACAGATGAACGATAATATAACCACCCGATGAAACAGCTCATTATCACTAAGAGAATGTAATCAAGTGGTTTAAGTTTTTTTAATGAAAACTTAGCAGCCAGAATTTTTTCTGGCTGCGAGAGTGTTTTCTTTGCAGTTGAGCAAGAAGACATTAATTTATTGACCTTCTTTTACCTGGTTCTGCCAATCAACTGTGGTAAACCAATAGTTATAACGCTCTTGTAACCAACCATCTTGAGTTCGAAGTAAAATCCAGTTATCAAAGAAGTTTAACAAGTTGAAATCACCTTGGCGGATAGCAAAACCTTCAGAGCCTTGGCTTAGACGCTCTTTAAATGGTAGAAATAGCTTATCTTTGTATTGCAGAGCCATTTGCTCTGGTTTTGGTGTTGATGCTAATACAGCTTGCGCATTGCCATTTAAAACTTCTTGGAATGCTTGTGCTTCATCATCGAATTGACGTAATTTCGCTTTCGGGAAATATTTCTTCGCCGTTTGTACTGTTACAGCACCGCGACGCACAGCTAGCGTTACGCTACGTTTATTGTAATCAGCAATGGAGAGCTTATCGCCAGCTAACTCTTTATTGGCGGCAAGTTGAACACCTGAATGAGAGTAGGGTGTTGTAAAAAGAACACTCAGATTTCGTTGTGGTGTTATCGACATTCCGCCAATGATAACATCAAATTTACCTGCTAGCAGGGCTGGGATAATACCGTCCCATGCTGTAGGTATAAACTCTACTTTTACACCCGCATCTTTAGCGACACGTTTAGCGACATCGACTTCAAAGCCAATGAGTTCACCTTGTTTATCACGCATTGCCCAAGGTACAAATGTTGATAAACCTACGCGTAATGTGCCTCGTTCTTTAATTTGTTCAAGGGTACTTTTATCAGCAGCAAAAGCATGGCTTGTGGTGAAAAAAAGAGTGAGTGCAGTAAATAAAACCGCCAAAAAACGCTTCATTATATTTTTCTCCATATCGTTAAAAATCATCAATGATTAGGTGTTGCAAGTTTGTACTCTAGCAGTGTTGCAAAAGCAGATAAAACTAACGTTATACATAAATACATTGCCGCAATAGTAAACCAAACTTCAAATGGCATGGCGGTATCAGCAACAATATCCCGTCCTTGTGTTGTTAGATCAAATATAGCCATGATACTGACTATAGAAGAGTTTTTAACCAAAGAAACGGCCTCATTGGTTAATGGTGGTAAAACTCGACGTAACATTTGCGGCAAAATAATATAGCGATAACTATCTATTTTACTTAACCCAAGGCTTTCAGCTGCTTCAAATTGACCTTTAGGTATATTGATTAAGCCAGAGCGGAAGATTTCTGCAGTGTATGCTCCTTGAAATAAAGATAATGCCAGCACTGCTGTTGTAAACCGTTCTAACCCTAATACCGGACCAAAAACAAAGTACAGTAGATAAATTTGTACGAGTAGCGGTGTGTTACGAATGAGTTCAATATACCCCCGTGCAAGACCACGACCGATAATAGAATGAGATACGCGTAACAGTGCGGTTACCAAGCCAAATATGATTGTAAAAATCAGGCTAATGGCTGAAATTTTGAGGGTGACAAGTAGGCCATCAATAAGCTCTGCAGAAAACCATTCTCCGTCTTCTTTAAAAAACAAATATTGAGGAATACGGTACCATTGCCAGTTGTAGTTCATTGCATCAGCACCACTATTGAGTAACCATATAATGGCGAAAGTAATGACGGAAATTTGCAGTAAACCACTGAGTACTGGTTTCAGTATTCTTACTATTGTTGAAGGTGACTGAGGTTTCGCTATCATATTTACCTCAGTAACTTAGAATTTTTTTAAGAAACGCCTGAGTACGTAGGCTTTGTGGCTGATCGAATAAAATTGCGGGCGGTGCAATTTCAACAATTTCACCTTCATCCATAAATACAACCCGATCTGCTACTTTGCGAGCAAACCCCATCTCATGGGTTACGCATACCATTGTAATGCCTTCATCTGCTAATTCTTTCATGACATCAAGTACTTCATGGATCATTTCAGGATCTAGCGCGGAAGTGGGTTCATCAAACAAAAGAATATCAGGCTTCATACAAAGAGAACGAGCAATCGCTACACGCTGTTGTTGCCCTCCTGATAATTGCCCTGGGTATTTATTCGCCTGATGGCCGATATGCACACGTTCTAGATATTGATTCGCTAACGCTTCAGCATCTGTTTTTGACATACCCAATGTGCGTCGGGGAGCAAGGGTTAAATTATCTAATACCGTCATATGAGGAAAAAGATTAAAGTGCTGAAAGACCATACCAACTTTGCCACGAACGGCTTTTAGGTTGTTAGGATCTAATAAGTGATTTCTTACTCTAATTTCGCCTGAATCATATTGCTCAAGCCCATTAATACAGCGGATAAGCGTAGATTTTCCTGAACCGGAAGGGCCACAAATGACCAACCGTTCACCTTTATGAATGGTTAGGTTGATGTCTTTTAATGCATGGAAATCGCCATACCATTTGTTCACATGCTGGAATGCTATTATTTCGTCTTTAGCCAACAAGACGTACCTCGACTCATAAATTAGTAGCTTTTCACAATACATGATAAATACCAATGTATTGATGTAATAGCTTGTACCTATTAAAAATAATTAATCATTTCAATACTATATAACAATGAACTTTTAATTTTTAGAAGTCATCATTTAAATAAATAATCTGTGTCTATGTGAGTGATTATTACCCATTTATTTATCAACTTAATAGCGATCTATATCATAAAAGTATTTGCTTTGTGAGGTAATTAGGGTGGGTGTAATTATTTTGTTATGGCACATAATACGTATTATTACGATTAATGAAGTGAAATGGTTAAAAAATGTCGACTTTACAGCCATAACCCATTGCACAAAAGGGGTTAAGGCGATAAGTTAAGAAATGACTATTTGGAGATAAGTACACTACATCGATTGACCGACATAGACGTAGTGTAGCGATACGGGAAGTATAAGCATGCATAAAACAGATGATGTCCGCATTAGCGAGATCAAAGAACTATTACCACCAGTTGCAATACTGGAAAAATTTTCAGCTTCAGAAACAGCTTCAGAAACAGTATATCAAGCTCGAAATGCCATTCATAATATCTTAAATGACGAAGATGACCGTCTTCTTGTGATTGTTGGACCTTGTTCTATACATGATACTGATGCAGCAATAGAGTACGGTAAAAAGCTAAAAACACTACGTGATGAGCTTAACGCTGATTTAGAAATTGTTATGCGCGTTTATTTTGAAAAACCGCGTACAACTGTAGGTTGGAAAGGGTTGATTAATGACCCTTACATGGATAACAGCTTCCAATTAAATGATGGCTTACGCATTGGTCGTAAACTACTTCTTGATTTAGCTGAATTAGGCCTCCCAACAGCAGGCGAATTCCTTGACATGATCACACCTCAGTACATGGGAGATTTGATCAGTTGGGGAGCAATTGGTGCGCGTACAACAGAATCTCAGGTTCACCGTGAACTTGCGTCAGGTTTGTCATGCCCAGTAGGTTTTAAAAACGGCACAGATGGCAATATCAAAATTGCAACAGATGCGATAGGTTCGGCAAGTGCGCCTCACCACTTTTTATCTGTGACTAAATACGGTCACTCTGCGATTGTATCAACGGCAGGCAATGAAGATTGCCATATTATCCTTCGTGGTGGTAAAGAGCCAAATTATAGTGCTGAGCACGTTAAAGCAGTGACAGATCAACTTGAAGGTGCTGGTCACCGTTCTAAAGTGATGATCGATTTTAGTCATGCAAATAGCTTGAAAAAATTTGATCGTCAGCCGCTAGTATCACAAGATGTTGGTGAGCAAATTGCGAGTGGTAACAAATCTATCTTTGGTGTGATGATTGAAAGTCACCTTGTTGAAGGTCGTCAGGATATTGTTGATGGTGTTGAACCGACTTACGGTCAAAGTATTACAGATGCCTGTATTGGTTGGGAAGATACTGAAAAAGTACTTCGTCAATTAGCGTCAGATGTACAAAAGCGCCGCCAAGCGTAACAACATGTATATTAATAAAAACCGATGTTTCTACACATCGGTTTTTTTATATCTTTTTTATACCCAATCTAGATTTATAAAAGCCAGAATTAAAATCATTTCTCATTGTAATGGCGATAACCATCATTAAATTCAATATCATAGCTTTCATCGTATTGGTGCTTTTCTATCAAGCTTTCACAATGAGGGAATTGACAATAAATAGGGTATGTACGATGTAATCCATTTTCGATGAAGGCTTCAAGAATGCCATGAGTATCTGCAATGAGTGTTTTATCTTCCATATATCGACTCCAAACAAATATATGTGATATCAATATGAACATTGTATCATAATTGATACGACCTAGTTGTCTTATTGGCAATAAATATGACTGAAAGGGATGTTGTAATTATAGCGGCTTTTGTGATGTACAGATTTATTGACAATGTTTTCGCTATCTAAAAATGGAAAATATCTTTAAATTTAAACGTTTATAAATATATCTGCTATAACAATATAAAGTGATAGGGTAGTTATTGATTGAAACTATGTATGCCAATAAGCGATAGGTCGGTGTGTATGAAGAGTTTGATATTAAGCGTTCTGTACGGTGTATTTTTATTTGGTCCACTGATGATACAAGCTGAAATCGTTTCAAAACCATTAGAGTCAACAACAAGTTTTATTGAAACGGTTGATAGTTACGAATCATCACAAACACAGCAACAGGGAATTACGGTTTATCATCCAGTATTGGGCTATGCGAATTATGAAAATATCGTTTGTGATTCTAACGATAATCATCAACGACAATTTCAAGACCTAGTAACAAGCTACTGTTTACAGCACAGCGGTAAACTTGTAGGCAATTGGTGTGTGGACACACAAAACAATATGCCGTTGTTTCATACAGAATTAAACCAGCATAGTATGGATTGTCGTTCAGGCGGAAACGCATCAATAATCCATGTTCTTGAGTTTTTACCTTCAGTAGAACACGATCAGCGAACACAACAGAATTGGTTACAGGTCGCGACTGCTTTTGGTTATTAATCTCTGAATGATGTGCTTTATAACGTTGAATGCATCTACGGTGTATTTTCAGATATTAGGAAAGCATTAAAAATTAGCTGTAGACTCTACAGCTAATTAAAGAGATGGCTCGATGAGAAATAAATGGAAGAACACTATGTTTGTTGTTTTAGATTAAATAATAGATAGCTTCTATAAGCTCTATTTTATCTAAAGGCTATATATTATGAAGTGGCATTAATTCTTGTTAACTGCCCATTACTGTTCATCTTTATTAACAATTATATCTAATTATAAATCTTCCCTTACAAATATATAAATGCTGAATTTCTAGTAATGCCTTTGCTTTCTTTAAATTAATGAGATAGATAAAGTTTAAGCTGGATCACACTCAGCTCTATTTATATATGCTAATTATCAATTATAAAATATACATCTATCTTCTCTTTATTGATAAAGTTACGGGGGAGTAACATAGTATTATATAACCCTATAAAAAATACGCTTTCTAATCGTAAAAAAATATTAAAAATAGGATATCGAGATTCACAGATTCTTTATCTCTTGCTTAAACACTCTCCAAATGTTGTCCCAAAGAAAGATATTATTAAATTTGCCTGGGGCAGTGAATGTATTGGAGAGACATCATTAGCGAAAAGTATCAGCAAAATTAGACTTTCACTGATAAAGTTAGGTATTAAGGAATCACCCATAGTGACAGTACCTAAAGTTGGATACCGTTTAATTGAAGGCGTGTTATTTGATGAAGTGCTTAATGCTAAAATATTGATAGAGAAAAGCGAAAAAAATAAGGATTTCTCAACTGACTATACACGGCAAAGCAATCATGGAAAGAGATATCGGCCTTTAGTTTGCTCTTTTCTTTTATTTGTCATTTTAATTTCCACACTACTTGTAACAATCAATAAAGGTCATAGCATTAATACAGATCTTGAAATGAATGCGTTGATAAATAAACCAAGGGTAAGTTTATTAAACGATTATCCTAATTACAAAATTTTGGAATTAAACGTTAAAAAATTATCTTAATCAAAATTCAGTTTATTACGATAAAGTTTTTTAAAAAAGACTGATTTATCAAATTACAAGTCACTTATAACATGTTGAAAATTATAGTCATAAAATTTCAAGTAATTTCATTTTTACTAAATTTATTAATATGGAAAACTGGCATAGCTCTACTTTGAGTGCATCATCAAATTAATATATATGAGGATTGTTCATGCGAAGTATCTACATAAGTATATTGTTAGCTACTGTCCTTCCAACCTTAACAAGTCGTGTATATGCACAGAAGGTGTACCCTGAACAAATTGTACTGGATCACTTAGGTTCAAATATTTGCCGAGCAGGCTACCATCCTCTTGACCATTATGAAGCTGGGGAGCATGTAAAATCTCTTCTTCCTTTTATGGATGACTGGCAAATCGTCTCGCTAAAAGGTCTATGGGTCGTTATGGGACCGGGTTACAAAGGTTTGATAAAACAACAACCCGCAGGAACTAGCCCTCCCAACACTTTTTGTTATCCTGATGAAAACCACACAGAAATCCCTAACTACACTGCACTTGAGCTACCAGAAGGTGATGAAATCGATGTTCAATATGCACTATTACATGACCAAGATAATTTTATTCGGCCTTTAAGCCAACTTGCTGATTATCTGGGTTATGCATGGGTTGGTGGCAATCATGCTCAATACGCTGGCGAAGATATGAACATTCAACATATCGGTGATGACTGGGTTATCCAAGGAAATGATATTGGAACGTGTACCGGTTATCGGTGTGATGAAAAGACTAAAATCACAGTAAATAATTTTGCCTATCGTTTAGATGATGACAGTTTCTGGCATGGTGATGTCACTGAGTCGGACAAAAAACTAGTAAAAACCATTACCGCGTTAGCGAGAAACGACAGTGATCAAGATCAGAAAATTTCCGTTAGCTTAAAGTTGGATGAATCAACAACGTGGTCAAAAACTGATAATTACGGGTTTTCTGCAAGAGTAACAACTGAAGATGCTTTCAATTGGCCACTCGTCGGAACGACAAGGCTAAATATTAGCATTGAGGCAAATAAAAACTTTTCACAATCTAAAGGCGAATCAACCAGTGAGCAAGTTTCGTTAGAAGCACAACCAACGGTGCCACCTCACTCAATTATACCGGTCCGCGTCGATTTATATCTCTCATCTATTGCTTACCCTTACCAGTTTAATGCAGATATAAGTTACGACGTCAATTTCAATGGATTTCTACGCTGGGGAGGTAATGCGTGGCATACACATCCAGAAAAACGACCATATAGAAGTTATACGTTTACCGTGGGACGTGGCAGTGATAAGCCCGCGAATATTCCTTATCAATGGGAACATCGATATATTCCAAATGAAGTACAGTGGTGGGATTGGAGCTGGGCGATAAATGAAATCGGACTGGGCAATATTCAATCTGCCCTTGGTATGAGTTTGCGTCCTTTCCATTCTTTTGTCTCTGGTGATTTTTCTGCCGAGTCTCAATATGCTGGCACTATGGATATTGGTAAAGCGCAGCCTATAGACAAAAGTTCTCTATCATTAAAAGATAATGTTACGACTCAACGTGCTGGTAATGTAGAGGTAGCATCGAATTTTGATGCTGATGAACTTAATTCATTAGGTTTTACTAATGCAGAATTGAGCGTACATGCAGTAAATTAACGTCATCGTATAAAGCGGTATTCACTGTTTGCCCGTAACTACGTGTTGCGGGCTTTATCGTTGTTAAAAATAATCTGTTTATTACCCATTTCATGCTTTAAGTGTCTGTATGGGGAGATGTATTGTTTTTAGACTATCAATCAGACATAAGATAGTTAGCTATAATAGTAGGGATAATGTTACGTTACATGAATGTTTTATAATCCGTGGTGTATTTTTATGTCTGACTTTAAAAAGAAGTGGCGAGATGTCTTTTTTGTCATTCTATTCTTTTGGGGGATTTCGTTTGTTGCTTTTATTATCAATCATAGTTTTAATGGCGCATTAAATAGCTACGGTTTATTACCTCGCCACGTTAGCCATCTTAGCAACATTGCGTTTTATCCTTTTATCCACGGCAGTTGGTCTCATTTAATTTTTAATCTTACTTCTTTTACACTATTGGCTCTTGGGGTGGGGATTAATGGTGTTGCTCGGTTAATTAATGTCATTTTGTTGTGCTGGTTATTTGGCAGTATCAGTGTCTGGTTGTTTGGACGTATCAGTTACCATGTCGGATTAAGTGGGATCATTTATGGCATTTGGGGCTACTTGCTTATCTATGGTTTAGTCTTAAGAAGTATCATGTCATTAATTATTACATTTTTAGTGCTGGTTTATTTTAGCTCGATGATTTGGGGTGTCTTCCCATTTAATTATTTGGTGAGCTTTGAAAGCCATTTATTTGGTGCTATCGCTGGTGGCTTTATTGGTTACTTTCTTGGCAAAAAAGACCATGGAAAATTAAATTGCCATTACGATCAGAAACCCTAACAGAATATAATGGTCTAATAGCTATATGAATAAGAAAAGGATAGGTGAATTATGTTAATTACATTTCATAGTAAAGGAAGTAACGATATTACAATGTTTGGTGATATCGCACAGCAATTGATTCATATGATGGGGTTTTGCGAAACAGTCCCTGGTGCTATTCGAGAAGAAGATATCGCACAAGCGCTAACAAACCTAAAAGATGGTATTAATAAAGCTAAACAAGAGAATAAGCAGAGTGGCATTACTGCTGATCCCGCAATAGAGCCAAACCCGCTTGATGCCGATTTAGATGACGCTGAATTTGAGCCAGAAATTTCTTTATCAGTACGTGCTATGCCGTTGATTACCTTATTAGAATCAGCAGTAAATGAAAAAAGTTATGTTATGTGGGAATAGGAAACTATTTAACAATATGTAGCGGAGCAAAAGGATCATCGTCAGGATCGTTTTGCCACAAATATTCTGCTTCAACAGCGACTTTTCGTGCAACATTGTCACCAAATTGGTAGGCAATAACCGCTAATGCCATGTCTAAACCTGACGAACAGCCTGAGGCAGTAAAGATATTGCTGTCTCGCACCCATCGGGCTGACGATTGCCAATCTACATGATGTCCAAGCTTTTTAACCCAATGAAATTGCTTTTTATTTGTTGTTGCTTGGCAATAGTTGAGTAATCCCGCATTTGCTAATAATGCTGAGCCTGTGCAAACAGAGCAGATTAATTTTTGTTTAGGCGCAATGCGTTTCAACCAAAACAACACCGTGGGATTGTTAATTACCGATTTAATCCCACTGCCACCGGGAATGAGCAAAATATCAGAGCCGAACGTATCATTAAAATTGAGTTGCGGTGTAATCGATATATGTTGTTGGCTTAAGATTGTTTTTCCATCAACAGAGATTGTTTGAGCGTGATAAAGGTCCGGTAACAAGCCGAACATTTGTAACGGTCCAAAAGCATCAAGCAGTTGAAAATTATCAAACAAAAATAGCGTGACTGTTTGTGGCTTTTTCATTGTTATAAAACCTTTTATATGCCTTTTAACGATTAGCATAGCTAAGATTTTGAAACCATTTGTCCGATATTGAGATGGTTTTCGAGGCCTGTTGATGGATAAAGCTTGTTATTCAGCGCTGAACCATTACAATCAGCGCCTTGTTTAAAAATGATGAAAATATCAGCTGGCGCGATTATGAATAGAAAAAAGAAAATTAACGAAACGCTTAAAAAGAGAATGAAAAAGGCGAATGCTAAGTTGCATAAAAGTAATAAGCCTCGCTACATCTCTAAAGCGGAACGTGCCAAGTTAGACGCTGAAGCAGCACAACAAGTGTCTGCCGAAGAAACCATTTCACCATCAGAAACTGAAACTATGAGTACAGAAACAACGGTTTCATAACTACGTATTTATCAGTAAATTTTCAACAGGGAAGGTAAGCATTACCTTCCCTGTTTTATTCTCATTGAACAGCACGTTTGTTCAATAGCTGGCTTAAATTAGCCACTACTATCGCCAAATTGGCGTTTTATATAAAAGAGAGATGCTATGAGTTTTGCCTCTTTAGGCCTATCTGCCCCAATTCTTGAAGCTGTTGCAAAGCAAGGCTACGAAAAACCATCACCGATCCAAGAGCAAGCGATCCCAGCTATCCTTTCGGGTAAAGATGTAATGGCGGCGGCCCAAACTGGTACAGGCAAAACAGCAGGCTTTACCTTACCTTTGCTAGAACGTTTAGCGAATGGTCGACCTGCTCGTTCAAATCACGTACGCGCACTTGTATTAACCCCAACACGTGAGCTAGCTGCTCAAGTAGGGGAGAGTGTTGCGACTTACGGTAAAAACTTACGTTTAAGCTCTGCAGTTGTTTTTGGTGGCGTTAAAGTAAACCCACAAATGCTGCGTATGCGTAAAGGTGCTGACGTATTGGTGGCAACACCTGGGCGTTTAATGGATCTTCATAGCCAGAATGCTGTGAAATTCCGTGATGTTGAAATTTTGGTTCTTGATGAAGCTGACCGTATGCTAGATATGGGCTTTATCCGTGATATCCGTAAAATTTTAGCGTTGCTACCAAAAGAGCGTCAAAACTTACTATTTTCAGCAACGTTTTCTGATGAAATTCGTGAGCTTGCAAAAGGCTTAGTGAATAATCCTGTAGAGATTGATGTTAACCCGCGTAACCAAACAGCGCGTACCGTGAAGCAGTGGATTTGCCCTGTTGATCAAAAGAAAAAACCTAACTTATTAACTAAGCTACTTAATGAGCGTAATTGGAAACAAGTGCTTGTTTTCACTAAAACAAAGCACGGTGCTAATAAGCTTGCTACCCATTTAGAAAGTCGTGGAATTTCTGCGGCCGCTATCCATGGTAATAAGAGCCAAGGTGCGCGTACTAAGGCACTTGCTAACTTTAAGTCTGGTAATATTCGCGTACTCGTTGCGACAGATATTGCAGCTCGTGGCCTAGATATTGAACAACTACCACAAGTTGTGAACTTTGATTTACCACACGTAGCAGAAGACTATGTACACCGTATTGGTCGTACTGGTCGTGCCGGTTGTGTTGGTGAAGCGATTTCATTAGTGTCGGCAGAAGAAGCAAAAGATCTTGCTGCAATTGAGCGTTTAACACAGCAAGTGTTTGATCGTGAAATTATTGAAGGTTTTCAGCCAACTAACGCATTACCACAAGCTAAGCTAGATACACGCCCAATTAAACCGAAGAAGCCTAAAAAGCAGAAAACGTTTGTGGCGCGTGAAGGTGCAGCGACAGGTGAAAAGCGTAGCGCAAACAATAATAACGGTGGCGCAAAGCGTAAACCTGCCTCTCGTCGTCCACAGGGTCAGTCTACTGATGCTACAAACAACGAGAAGCGTTCAGAGCAAGGTGCAAGACCTGCACGTAAGCCACGCAACACAGATGCGAAACCACAATCAAATGGTGATAAGCCTCGTCGTCGTTTCAACGATGAAAAGCCTAAATCAGATGGTCGTCGTCGCTCTCCACAGCGTAGTCGTGCACCAAAAGCGACAGCGTAATAACGTTTAACACGTTAAATAAAAACGACTGATAAATACCTTTTACAAAAACGGTATATCAGTCGTTTTTTTATCTGCTTATTTTAGCAAACCGTGGTTATAAGCCGTTATCAGCGAACCGAAAGTTAGCTTTGTACTAGGAGCGCAGTGATAAGGTCACAATAGGGATAGCGTGGTCAGTACTGTAGCCGTCAATATCAAAGCTTGAATTGACCAAATGCTTATCTTCAGTGTGATAATGGCTAACTTCAAATAATGAGCCTAAATAACTCGCATTGAACTCTTGTGATAACAGAATGTAGTCTAATACCGATCCTTTGCCATTAAAGTAATGGGTAGAAGGGCGAGTTGTTTCTTCATCTTGTGGATTGACTTGAGTATAAAGCTGCCAACCATCGTAAAGGCAATAGAAGTTAATTAAGCGCTCAGTGTCACTTTCTGACATCCCATAAACACGACTTGCCGTTAACTCTTCTAAACAACTACTCGAAATAACATCGTTATAATCGCCACACAGCACCATCGGATGACTGGTTTGCTCACGTCGCTTCACCATTGCAAGTTGCAGTAATGCCGCTTCAGTGCCCCGTAGCATGGATGAACCCCAATTCCCTAAACGTTGACCAAGAAAAGAAGAAAGCGCACTGCCTGATTTCGCCATTGTCTCAGGAAGTGGATCATCAAATAGAGAACGCTTGGATTTTAAATGAGTGACATAGCAGTCTGTTGCGCCAATATGAGGCATATCAACCGTCGCCCGCAGTGGCTTGCGACTAAATGAAAACTCAGTCCAGCCCAGTAATTGTGCCGCTTCCTTATCGGCTTCAACAGCGATAACTTCAGTGATGGGAAATTTAGAAGCAATGGCGACAACGGGGCTACGATAAATAAAATCGCCTTCTACCTGAGGTTCATCAACGACTGCAAAATAGGGATAGCCAATATCGCGCAATAATGCTTGCAAATCCTCTGCGCTAAACACTTCTTGAAAACCAATAATATCCGGTTGTTGGGCTTCTAAAATCGAAGTTAGCCAATGCTGTTTTTTATGCCATTGTTCGTAGCTATAAATATTTTCAAAATCATAATAAGCATTAGGGGGAGCAAGATAATTCAACAAATTAAAACTTGCGATTTTGATCTCCGACTGAGCGATAGGCACTTGGGGGAAATGTTCAGCATCTGACTGTTGCAAAATCGAACTCTCAGTGAAGTTATTAAAAACTGTATAGCTGTTTTAGCATACTTGTTACGTTGAATATACGACTTATTGTTAAGCGTAACGGTGAAATAAGGTATCGATTTTGGCTTTTGGTGTTTTTGCTAGTTTTATCATTAATTCAAAAGAGACAGAGTGAAGATGATATTGTCGCTTAATATCTTCAAGCATGACTAACCATAAACGAGCTGTCATTTCAGAATCGGCTAACGCGCGGTGAAATACACCATTGTGCTCAATGTGTTTGTAATCCACTAACGTGCCTAATTTATGATTCGGTGCATCTTGATATAAACGTCGTGCAATCAGCATTGAACAGGCAAATGCACCTGTATAGTGCCGGCCAATATCCGCCAGCTCTGCATCTAAAAAACGCTGATCAAAAGAGGCATTATGCGCCACAAGGTTGGCATCACCAATGAAATCAGCAAAGGCATCCATTACCTCATTACACGGTGGTGCAGTGCGTAACATGTTATTGCTGATCCCCGTGTAACCTTCAATAAAGCTACAGACACGAAAACCAGGATTCATGAGCTGTTGGAATTGATCAACAACTTCGCCATTAACTAATTTAACAGCACCAATTTCGATAGCGCGATCGCCTTGATTGGGAGATAAACCAGTCGTTTCGAAATCGAGAACAACCACGCTGTCAGCGGAGCGAGAAAGGGTCATGGTAAAACCTATAGAGAGAGAAGGTGGTCATTTTAATGGTCGTAGAGGGCTTGTAAACTCCTCAAACACATTATATCGCGATAACTGAGGTTAAATTATCGTCAAACAGGCAACCAGTTATTACATTCTAGCGAGAGATCACGCATTATACGGATTGGGTATAAGTACAATTCTTTGTTAACGACGGCACATATGGCCATTGAGATCTCATAAGCATCTATGAAGAAAGAAAGAAGTCAATTTCGTGATCACCAAGCTGAAGTGTCGCTATTTAAGCGTCGAGCGCTGGCAGGGTTTATTGGGATTATCATTTTATCGTTTGTGTTAATCGGTAATTTGTATCACTTAGAAGTGCAAGATTACAGCGAATATACTGCTCGTTCGAATGATAACCGCATTAAAATTATCCCAGTAGCACCGAATCGAGGCCGTATTTACGATCGAAATGGCGTTATTCTCGCAGAGAATATACCGGTCTATTCTTTAGAAATTATTCCAGAAAAAGTCGCACACCTCACTGAAACACTCGACAGTTTAAAAACCTTACTGGGTGTAACGGATGATGAAATAGACTCTTTTATGAAGGATAAGAAACACACCCGTCCGTTTATGCCGGTGACATTAATTGATCAGATGACGGAAAAGCAAGTTGCAGAGTTTTCCGTTAATGAATTTCATTACCCAGGTGTTGATGTTGATGCACATTTAGAGCGCTATTACCCTTATGGCTCAGCATTAACACATACGTTAGGCTATGTGGCTAAAATCAACGATCGTGATATTAAGTCATTAAAAGAACAGGGTATTTATAATAACTATAAGGCCACGCGTACGATCGGAAAGCTCGGTGTTGAACGCTACTATGAAGATTTACTTCATGGTCAATCTGGTTATGAAAAAGTCGAAGTGAATAACCGTGGCCGTATTATTCGTACCTTAGAATATGTTCCGCCTATTTCGGGTAAAGATATTAAGTTGACGATCGATCTTAATTTACAGTTGTTCGCCAACAAGCTATTAACGGAAGAAGTCAAAGATCCCAAAACAGGTAAAATGGTGACGAAAACTCGTCGTGGTGCGATTGTGGTATTAAACCCGCAGGACGACGGCGTATTAGCGATGGTATCAAGTCCTAGTTATGATCCTAACTTGTTTGTGCATGGTATTACGTCCAAAGAGTACAGCAAATTATTGAATAGTCCTGCGCACCCGTTGGTAAACCGAACCACATTAGGGGTATATCCTCCGGGTTCAACGGTTAAACCACAAATTGCGGTTGCGGCATTAGCGACAGGGGTTATCACACCTAACACAGTACGTAATAACCCGGGTTGGTGGCGAATTCCTAATTCCAAAAGTCGTAAATTCCGTGATGATGTTCGTTGGGGACACGGTAACGTTGATGTATATAAAGCGATTGAACAATCAGTAGATACTTTCTTCTACCAAGTGGCTTATGACATGGGCATTGACCGATTATCGACATGGATGAACAAATTTGGTTACGGCGAACTCACCGGTATTGATATTAAAGAAGAAACATCCGGTAATATGCCGACTCGCCAATGGAAGCTCGCACATACCAAACAACCTTGGTACCAAGGTGACACCATCCCTATTGGTATAGGTCAGGGCTACTGGACAGCAACACCGATGCAAATAGCCAAAGCAACCTCGGTTGTGGCAAATTCTGGTGTCGTTCATCGCCCTCACTTGCTATATGCGATTCTTGATGGCAAGAAAGAAGATATTGTTAAATTTAAAGACTTTCCAAAAGTCGAGCCTGTGCCATTAAAAGATTGGAAAATTGCACAAGAAGGCATGCACTTAGTGACGACGAAAGGGACGGCACGTAAAGAGTTTAAAAACTTAGCGTATGAAGCCGCTGGTAAAACTGGTACCAGTCAGGTCTATACCATGTCTGATACTCAAAATTACGATGCGAATGAAGTTGCGGAGCATTTACGTGACCATGCATTGTTTACCGGCTATGCACCGTTACATGATCCTAAAGTACTGGTATCCGTTATTTTAGAACACGGTGGATGGGGACGTAACGCCGCACCACTTGCTCGTAAAATCATGGATTACGTGTTAGTCAAACCGACCCTAGATCCCGCCGTACAGAAGCAGGCGAAGAGTGATAAAACGAAGGCTGAAACGCCTGTAGATGTGTCGAAAACGGCTGAGATAAAGGCCAGCTAGTGACGATAAACGCACATTGATTAAAATACGAAAAGGTCACGTCAGTGGCCTTTTTTACTTTTTAGCGATGTGATTTTTTAAACCGTAATTTAAACCGTAATAGAGAGAGGATTATTCAATCACACTGCCCCAAATGGTTAAAATATCATGAAGCTCGGAAGCCAAATAAGGTTTACATAAAATGTCATTCATACCCGCTTGAATACACGCTTCACGTTCAGCGCTCGTTGTACCGGCGGTTAAGGCAATAATGGGTTTGGAATAGTCTTGCTTTCGTAATTCTCTAGTTGCGGTGTAGCCATCCATAATCGGCATTCTGCAATCCATAAACACCACATCAAATGATTCCGCATTTAATATATCTAATGCTTTTTGTCCGTTATCGACAATGGTTGGTTCAATTTGGATTTTGTTTAGCATCAGCTTAATGATCATTTGATTGGTCTTTAAATCTTCAACCACTAACACTTTTAAATGCTTAATTGGCGTTTTATGCGGTTGTCTCACTTTGGCATTAAAATGAGTATGATCACTTGTGGGCAAGGGTAAGGAAACATTAAAACATGCACCACGCCCGAGCGAGCTTTCAACGCGGATAGAGCCACCCATTTGTTCACATAGCTGTTTGCAGATCACTAAACCTAGCCCTGTGCCTTCATGGCTTCGCTTGCTGGTATTATCCACTTGGCTAAAAGGTTTGAATAACTTGTGTTGGTTTGAGTGATCAATACCACAACCGCTGTCTTTTACCGTAAATTGTAGCTGTTTGTTTTGCCACCAGAACTTAGCGTGCACAAAACCTGCAGGGGTGAATTTAATCGCATTAGAGATCAAATTAACAAATATTTGTTTAATCCTATCTTCATCACCAATGAAAAATCTTGGTAAGTCATGGGAGTAATAAATGTTAAAATCTAATCTTTTTTCGTGGGAACGATGGGTAAAAATATCTTCCAATTTTACTGCTAATAAATGGCAATCAAAGGGTTTTTCAATCAGCTCCAACATACCTGCATTTATTTTGCTGTAATCGAGTAAGTCATTAATGATCGCCCGTAGCAATTCACCTGAGTGATTCAATGTGGTTAACAATTTCTGTTGGTCGTTATTAAGCGGTGTATCTTGCAGTAATTCTGCAGCACCAAGAAGCCCATTAAGTGGTGTCCGTAATTCATGGTTGATCATAGCGAGAAAATCACGGGTTGAACGCTCTGAATCTTCTGCCCGTTTTTTAGCATCAATAGCTTGATTAAACGTTATTTGCCTACCAATAGCGGATCGAAATAACTCACCAAACAGCGCCATATGTTTTTGAATCGCTGGCAATCGGTCATCTGTACATATTATTCTGACGGCTAATATACCTATTTGCCCTCTGTTATTAACAATATTTATCCAAAGAGTATGGCCGCCTTTATCCCATAATGAATGGGTCGATTCTAGCTCAGCTGGAGGTGTCCATTGCTGTAAACGGCCGCTGGAGTAGCTCCCTGATATATTAATATTATCGGCAGGGTAAATGGTGATATGACAACCTGATATGTAATTACCATCAACGAGGCTGTCTAACAATTGTTGAATACTTTCCCTCGTCGCACTGTGCTTTAAGAATAATCGGGCATAAAGAAGTAACAAGTTTTCCATTTTGTTCTGATAAGTTAAAAGCTCAGAATCAAACTTCGCCTGCATTTGTAATTTTTCGTACGAATCATTAAGCATTTGATTTGCATTATAAAGCTCATGACTTTTCGCTTCTAATAACTTTTCAGCGGCTAATCTTGATGCATGTTCGCGTTGGAGTTTTTGTTTTAATAAAGCAATATGTTTTTCAGGATCGATCATTAATTATCACTCAATGACAAATGAAAGCGGACACTGTTTTTGCTTGTTGTTGGTACCAGTTCGATAGCAAGATGTTGCTTAAAATAATCGGCACATCCTTCTAATAACCCCAAACAGACATAACCCATGCATCGCGCTGAATAATAATCCATTGTCAGGGTGGTTTCTGTTTCATTAGAGAATTCAAAGCGAGGGGGAGTTGTATCCGGGTAAAGCTTTTTAACTTCTTGATGTATGTATGACTCCACACTGCGAATAAAATCGAAGGTGTTGGAATCGGTAAAGTCATGATTTGGTAATAAAGTGAGTAAGCGAGGGAAAACAGCGCGACCGAAGGTTTGTTGAAGGCTTTCAGCGGAAACGCCGGTAACCTTATGTAAACAAATAATCAGCTTGACTAACCGTTGGTGCTCATAGCTACCGACAGAGGTATAAACACCTGGGTCGTCAGCCATATCTAGCATTGACTGGCACACTTCTAGATCGAAAGTACGTTCAACAATATCGAGAAATTCAGTAAAAATGATCCCTTTCATACTCTTCTCCGATGTATTCTAGATACAGACTTTAAACACGTAATAAAGGAATTAAAGTCTGTAATTTAGTATGGCAGAGATTGAAGGTTCGTCAAAAACAACAGGTTAGTTGTTGAAGAAAGGGCTAAATTACGAAGCTGATTATTAGCTTCGTAATCATTTTTATTTTTGGATAATGACAGCTTGCGAGAATTGCTGCGCAGAATGGATAAGGTAATCTTCCATATCTGTAATTAATTGCTGCTGGTTCGGTAATGGCAATGCATACACGTCAGACACCAGGCTATATTGCTCACCATCTTCTGCATGAGTATAAATCATGCCACAAGCGGCCGGTTTTCCTTTGAAAAAGCCAACATAAAGCGTCGCTTCTGCATTAGGCTCAAACATAATTTGAGTTAAATACTCAATAACCGCTTCTTTTTCTTGTTCATTTTCCCATTGAGAGGCACGAACTAAAGAATAGCGAATAGTAAGAGGGTGGCAATCAACCGGGTAGAAAGATAAAGAGGGTTCGGGTGTCGGTAACGAGGTATCGATGCAATGCGTAGTTAAATCAGTTTGAGATAGTTGATACAGTTCTAATCCCTTTACACTTAGCGGTGTTGGAAACTCAGCATCAGTAATATGGCTTGCCATCCAAGCGTTTTTTAAAGTAATTAGTTGTTCTGTAATAACCTGCATATCGTCGCTTCTTTTATTTAATTGCTGATACCTTAACTTAATTACGGTAAAGAAGGTATGTTAATTCAAGTAATTGAGTGAAAAACACACACATATGTAAGTGTAACGTCAGTATTTTGCTTGTTTAATAATGTTTGCCAAAATTTAGATACTTTTTGCTCTTATATTGGATAGGGTGTGAGCCTAATAAGCGTTATCTTGTAAAAGTATTAGTGCCGCAGGCGTAAAATGATTTGAGCGGTACTCAAATTTAGGACTGAATAAAATGAAAAAGCTATTACTAGCCACCTCCATTGTTTTGTTACTTGCAGGTTGTAATGACCAAGCACCTAAAGAGCAATCGCCAAACGATCAAACGCAAACTGTCGCCACAACTGAAACCGTTGTAGAGCAAACCCAATCTGTCGCGCCAGAAACGCAAAAAATCCCTAAATGGGTATCAGAAAATAAAGTGACAGCGCCGCTAGATAATATTGTAGATGGCGATGAAACTTACAAAGCCGTTTCTTATTGTAAGCCGCATGATTGTGCCGGTAACTTTATGATCACCCTAACGGGTAAAGACAACAAAGAATATTCCATGATAGTACATGTTAAAGATACCAATGGTGCTATTACCAAGCCTAGTGAATACGCGAGTTACCAATTTATTGGTAATCCTGATGACAACATGAAAGGGCTACTACAACAAGCGTTGCTACAAAATCCGAACTGGAAATAAATACATTGAGCTAACGTTTGAAGTAAGAATGATAAAACGTGCCGTGCTAGTGACAGCACGTTTTTTTATGCCTGAATTTTTCAGCACGATACGTCATCAATGAAGAGAAGAGTAAGCGTAACATCACTTTTGTTGGCAACATTCTAAACTCAAATATCGAACCTTATACTCACTCAACAGGCCATGGGTATGATCTTAGTGTGAATGAATGTGTAAACAAGACATTATCCAATCTGCTTTTCATCGATAAATGCCCTTTAATGAGATGCAATCAAGTTGCTATGTTTGTGACAGCTACGCAGAAATGCGATTTATCTCACGAGTTACAACGAGTTATAAAACGATCGTTTCATTAACTTCATGCTTTATTTAGTAAGATAGATATGTGATTTTTAAAACGAATGATTGATCTGTTTTACAGGCAAGGAGCCAAGATTGTTCAAGCTTTACTATTACCCTAATAACGCGAGTTTAGCGCCGCATTTTTTACTTCATCATGTAAAAGCGGATTACCAACTATTGCTGGTGGATAAAAAATCCAACGTTCAAAAGTCAGCCGATTACCTGAAACTCAATCCAGCAGGGCGCATACCAACATTGGTGATAGGGGAGCAAGCGATCTTTGAAAGCTCTGCTATATGTATTCATCTTTGCGAACTCCATCCACAGTCTGGATTAATGCCTGCAATTGGCAGCCCTTTACGCCCGATGTTTTATCAATGGTTAGCGTTTCTAAATAACACCTTACAAGCTGAATTAATGGTACGGTATTACCCACACCGCCATACCAATGATGCCGCGACGATCCCGAATGTTGTTGCTGCGCAAGATGACAGAATTGCCGATGCACTCTCTATTATTAATAACCAACTTAAACACAATACATATTTGCTTGGTGACAGCCTAACCGCCTGTGATTACTTCTTGTTTATGTTGGCAGAGTGGTCGTTACCAATAAAACAATCACCACTGACATTTCCATATCTTGCAAAGTACCTAACGAACCTTTGTGATAACCCAACCATTAAAGCCGTGTGTGAAATAGAAGGTATCGATCTCACGCCGTTTAAATAACAAACGCCTGTTGTGACTTTGTTTTCTGTACCTAGGCTGACTTGCAGATTGAATTAGCGCGTAACTGTAACAAGATGTTTATGCGCTATATTCAAGTGCTTTTTAAATGAAGTAGATTTAGATAAAACACCATTCAATTACAAAAAGCGCGCATTAACCATGAAACTATTACTACTTATACCTTGTTTATTTCTGTCGGCTTGTAGCTTAACCCCACATAAGGGATCGCCAATATGTATTCCGATGCCGGTAGGTGGTATTTATTGTGGTAAGTAACAAATTACCTTGTGATGAGAGAGCAAAAGGTGGGGAGAACTGGCGGAAGACTCATTCGTTCCGCCATATTGTTAGGCAAGGGGATCAGTGCTTAATAATCACTTCGCTGTTGTCTACCCGATGGCGGTCGCCATAAATGCCGTCTTCAGTACGGGTGCCACAACCAATCACCATTGTGATTTCAGCTTTAGGGTTTAAACCAAGCAGTTGTTTAACGCGCTTAGAATCAAAACCTTCCATTGGGCAGGTATCGTAACCTTCAGCGCGCATTGCGGTCATAAAGGTCATCGCCGCAAGAGATGTGCTTTTATGTAAACACACACGCAAATCCGCTTTACTCACTTCACGTACCATCGGCTTTTTACGCCCTAAATACGCCACAATTACCTTACGAATAGTGCTCATAATGCCAAAGCTATCATTACGGTATAAAAATGGGATCAGCTTTTCATAGTATTTAACGGCACGTTTAGATGTTGCATCTTCACGACCATTAAAGGCATCACGAATTTGTGCCGCATTCATTTTCGCCCGTTGTTTCCACATATAAGGCGTAGTAGTGATAACAATTAACTCGCGTGCCGTTTTTGCCGCATTTTGCCCCATACACAGCTTTGCCAATTGCTCGCGTTTATCGTCACTGATGACACGATGAAATTGCCACAATTGCATGTTTGAACTGTTAGGGGACAAGGTGGCGAGGTTAAGTGCACGGGTTACCGCTTCATGATCAAAAGCACTGTCTGCATCATATTTACGTACCGAACGACGGCTATGCACCAACTCGGCATATTGCTCGGCTTTAGATGATGTTGTTAATGGTGAAGATGCTGGTGAATGAGACGCAGAGCGTTCTTGTTCAAGTGTATCGTTCATGTTTTAAACAACCTATGTAATATGAAAATTGTTGAGCGTATTTCTACCTGTTATTGGGTTGTGAAGCAAGTCGGTGATCACAATGAGTTAACTATTCGGCTAACTCATATTTGCCCCTTTATCAGTTAGACCTAATACTCATTCATATTGTGTTAACGTGATTTTGGATTAGTTTTTATAATGTTTTAATGTAATGGTTTGACGAATCATATAAAACTAAAACGCCTCACAGAAACCTGTGAGGCGATAGGCCAATATTAATGAAGCTGATCTACAATATAATTTTCTGATGTATAAACCTTATTTACCTTGTCCCAAGGGATAGGTGTCAAGGTTGCGTGAGCTTTTTTAGCTCTTTTTTTTACATATTCTGTTGCTTGGAAATATTGTTTCGATGTGATTGAATTATAGTCAGTATCAGGCATGCTAGTTGGCGATAGCTCAGTAACGTACGTATACTTGCCACACCCTTCAAGCCACACTTTCACTTGCCCATTTGGTAGGAAACCAAAATCAAATTGACTTTGATAGCAAGTACGTTTTATTCCGTCAGATTCCACATGATGCTGTTGTGTATACATCAGCGCTTTCATTTTTGGGGTGACATCTAATTCAGTAATATAGAACTTCGCATCAAAAAGGGATGTCCAGTAAAGCACGACTTTATCGGGTAGATGATTGGTTTTCATAATCTGTTCATAGTAAGCAATTGTAGAATAACTTCTTAATGGCATACCATAACCATCATAATTAGGTAAAAAGCCTTTTATACGCTTAAAATCACTAACCGTCATAAATTGACTATGAGTGTGTAAAATAGAGGTCCAATCTTCTTGCGTGTTAATACCATATGCTTTAGTGACTCTGACAGGGTA
The DNA here is from genome assembly GCF_003026755.1 of Photobacterium sp. GB-50. Classification (NCBI taxonomy): domain Bacteria; kingdom Pseudomonadati; phylum Pseudomonadota; class Gammaproteobacteria; order Vibrionales; family Vibrionaceae; genus Photobacterium; species Photobacterium sp. GB-50. The sequence continues at coordinate 173,635 of NZ_PYNX01000006.1, read as the reverse complement.
AAATGATGGCATAGCGTAACCAACCGTCCAATCAGGAACTTCATCAGGTACGCGTTCTCTATTCATCATGCTACAACCAGCCAGTAATAGGCAGAGCACCCCTGTTGATATAATATTTTTCATTTACTGTCCTTGTGTAATGAATGCTGAATCTAGCTCTTTCATTGAGCGCCTCACAGGTTTCTGTGAGGCGATAAGTCAATATTAATGAAGCTGGTCAACAGTAAAATGTTTAGATGTATAAACCTTATTTACCTTGTCCCAAGGGATAGGCGTTAAGGTTGCGTTAGCCTTTTTAGCTCTTTTAAGTACAGCGTTTCTTGTCTGGTTATGATCAGAGTAAGTACTTCCGTTATAGTCCGTTTCGGGTGTGCTCGTTGGTGACAGTTCAGTAACGTACGTATATTTGCCACACCCTTCAAGCCACACTTTCACTTGTCCATTTGGTAGAAAACCAAAATCAAATGTCGTTTGGTAGCAAGCTCGTTTTATTCCATCTGGTCGAATGTAACTTTGCTTTTTATAGGCCAGCGCTTTCATTTTTTGGGTGACATCTAATTCAGTAATATAGAACTTCGCGTCAAAAAGGGACGTCCAATAAAGCACAACTTTATCGGGTAAATGATTTGTATATCTTATCTGGGAGTATTGAGCGATCCCAAAAGTTAACGATAATCCATATCCATCATAGTCCGGTTGAGACTGTTTAATTCGTTCTAAATCGCTGATTCTCATAAATTGACTATGAGTGTGTAAAATAGAGGTCCAATCTTCTTGCGTGTTTATACCATATGCTTTAGTGACTCTGACAGGGTAAAATGATGGCATAGCGTAACCAACCGTCCAATCAGGAACTTCATCAGGTACGCGTTCTCTATTTATCATGCTACAACCAGCCAGTAATAGGCAGAGCACCCCTGTTGATATGATCTTTTTCATTTACTGTCCTTGTGTAATGAATGCTGAATCTAGCTCTTTCATTGAGCGCCTTACAGAAAATAGTGAGGCGGTAAACCAATATTAATGAAGCTGATCTACAATATAGTTTTTTGATGTATATATCTTATTTACCTTGTCCCAAGGGATAGGCGTTAAGGTTGCGTTAGCCTTTTTAGCTCTTTTAAGTACAGAGTTTCTTGTCTGGTTATGATCAGAGTAAGTACTTCCGTTATAGTCCGTTTCGGGTGTGCTCGTTGGTGACAGCTCAGTAACGTACGTATACTTGCCACACCCTTCAAGCCACACTTTCACTTGCCCATTTGGTAGGAAACCAAAATCAAATTGACTCTGATAGCAAATACGTTTTATTCCGTCAGATTCCACATGATGCTGTTGTGTGTACATCAGCGCTTTCATTTTTGGGGTGACATCTAATTCAGTAATATAGAACTTCGCATCAAAAAGGGATGTCCAGTAAAGCACGACTTTATCGGGTAGATGATTGGTTTTCATAATCTGTTCATAGTAAGCAATTGTAGAATAACTTCTTAATGGCATACCATAACCATCATAATTAGGTAAAAAGCCTTTTATACGCTTAAAATCACTAACCGTCATAAACTGACTATGAGTGTGTAAAATAGAGGTCCAATTTTCTTGCGTGTTAATACCATATGCTTTAGTGACTCTGACTGGATAAAATGATGGCATAGCGTAACCAACCGTCCAATCAGGAACTTCATCAGGTACGCGTTCTCTATTTATCATGCTACAACCAGCCAGTAATAGGCAGAATACTCCTGTTGATATGATCTTTTTCATTTACTGTCCTTGTTTACATTCGAATATTTGACGCTCATTGTATCTTTGCTCTGTCGGCCTTTTCTGGCCATTTGAGACCAAAAGCCTTTATGATTCGCTGGCGCTTGCGGCGGAATATGCTGAGAATTGTACGGGGTATGTTTCATGGTTATTTTCTATCTTTCTTCGGCGTTAACGATTCCCTGAGTGAGAATACACGCTAAATAGACTGGGCAATAATTGGCCTGATTATAAGATATGACCTCCACAAAAAAGCACGCCGAGATGGGCGTGCTTATTATGCGTTAGGCAGAAGCCGTGTTTGGTGTGGTTGCTATAGAATCAGTGGTAGGGATCGGTATAACTTCACCCAATGGTGGCTCTGAATTTTGCTTCTCAACAATTTTCGTCACTGCTTGTTCAAACGCTTCATCATCCATACTGAACCAAAAGTCTGGCTTTCGATGATGCGCCTTATCATAAGCAACGGTTGCACTGTCTTTATGGCGGAAAGGCTCATTCATTGGAATGTCGGGCAAAGGCTGGCTCACATCCATATAGGCTTGGATCATGTTCCATAAGCGTTTGTATTCATCAAGATCTCTTGAACCATTGATAAAACGGCCAATGGGAACCCCATGTTTATAACCATTATAACGATGAACAAGAAACAGTTGATAATTAATAAAACCCTGTGGGGTTGGCGATGTTGTCAGGTAGCAATCAAACTCAACAAAAGGGTGACTAAATCGCACCTTATTACCGAAACCATACAGTGTGACCATGCCCGTTTCTCGGCTTAATGAAAATAAGGTTTTAATGGGTAATTTTCCATTAAAAAAAGAGAAAGACCACCAAATGAGTAAGGATGGTATCAATACGTATAAAAGAAAAGTCAAAATATCGATTGATGATTGCGATGAAATGTTGGTTACGAGATATATTATCCCCAGAAGAACAAATGCTAACGGCATCATATAGAGAGCAATAAATTTTCCGAATGTCACGGCATAAAAATAGACCAAGCCCCACCATGGGAAAGTGATGTCGTGAATCTCACGCTCACTGTATATATCACTCTCAAATGTCTTAAGCTTTTTCAGTTCAGAGGGGGTACGGGATCGCAGCTCTTTTTCTGGCACATGATGATTATTGCAAGTAAATGGGAAGTGCACACCTTTTCTGGCCATGTTTGACCAAAAGCCTTGCTGATTCCCCGGCGCTTGCGGCGGAATGTGCTGTGAGTTATAAGGATTATGCTTCATGGTTATTTTCTATCTTTCTTCGGCGTTAACGATTCTCAGAGTGAGAATACACGCTTAATAGACTGGGCAATAATTGGCCTGATTATGAGATATGACCTCCACAAAAAAGCACGCCGAGATAGACGTGCTTATTATGCGTTAGGCAGAAGCCGTATTTGGTGTGGTTGCTATAGAATCTGTGGTAGGGATCGGTATAACTTCACCCAATGGTGGCTCTGAATTTTGCTTCTCAACAATTTTCGTCACTGCTTGTTCAAACGCTTCATCATTCATACTGAACCAAAAGTCAGGCTTTCGATGATGCGCCTTGTCATAAGCAACGGTTGCATTGTCTTTATGGCGAAAAGGCTCATTCATTGGAATGTCAGGCAAAGGCTGGCTCACATCCATATAGGCTTGGATCATGTTCCATAAGCGTTTGTATTCATCAAGATCTCTTGAGCCATTAATAAAACGGCCAATGGGAACCCCATGTTTGTAACCATTATAACGATGAACAAGAAACAGTTGATAATTAATAAAACCTTGTGGGGTTGGCGATGTTGTCAGGTAGCAATCAAACTCAACAAAAGGGTGACTAAATCGCACCTTATTACCGAAACCATACAGTGTGACCATGCCCGTTTCACGGCTTAATGAAAATAAGGTTTTAATGGGTAATTTTCCATTAAAAAAAGAGAAAGACCACCAAATGAGTAAGGATGGGATCAATATGTATAAAAGAAAAATCAAAATATCGATTGATGATTGCGATGAAATGTTGGTTACGAGATATATTATCCCCAGAAGAACAAATGCTAACGGCATCATATAGAGAGCAATAACTTTCGCAAAAGTCACGGCATAAAAATAGACCAAGCCCCACCATGGCAATGTGATGTCTCTAATTTGACGTTCGTTGTAGCCGCCTTCAGATGGGTCTAACGTTCTAAGCTCAGAGGGTTTACGGGATCGCAACACTTTACTTGACACATGATGATTATTGCAAGTAAATGGGAAGTGCACACCTTTTCTGGCCATTTGAGACCAAAAGCCTTGCTGATTCCCCGGCGCTTGCGGCGGAATATGCTGTGAGTTGTAAGGATTATGCTTCATGGTTATTTTCTATCTTTCTTCGGCGTTAACGATTCTCAGAGTGAGAATACACGCTAAATAGACTGGGCAATAATTGGCCTGATTGATGATGAGATATGACCTCCACAAAAAAGCACGCCGAGATGGGCGTGCTTATTATGCGTTAGGCAGAAGCCGTGTTTGGTGTGGTTGCTATAGAATCTGTGGTAGGGAACGGTATAACCTCACCCAATGGTGGCTCTGAATTTTGCCTCTCAACAATTTTCGTCACAGCTTGTTCAAACGCATCATCATCCATACTGAACCAAAAATCTGGCTTTCGATGATGCGCCTTATCATAAGCAACGGTTGCATTGTCTTTATGGCGAAAAGGCTCATTCATTGGAATGTCGGGCAAAGGCTGGCTCACATCCATATAGGCTTGGATCATGTTCCATAAGCGCTTGTATTCATCAAGATCTCTTGAACCATTGATAAAACGGCCAATGGGAACCCCATGTTTATAACCATTATAACGATGAACAAGAAACAGTTGATAATTAATAAAACCTTGTGGGGTTGGCGATGTTGTCAGGTAGCAATCAAACTCAACAAAAGGGTGACTAAATCGCACCTTATTACCGAAGCCATGTAGTGTGACCATACCCGTTTCTCGGCTTAATGAAAATAAGGTTTTAATGGGTAACTTTCCATTAAAAAAAGAGAAAGACCACCAAATGAGTAGACACACCACTGATATAAAGATTAACCCAAGATATGCTGTATTTAGTTCACTTTGTGGGGCTTTAGTAAAAATATTCACCATACCAAAAACCAAAAAAGCTAACGGCATAAAATAGATTGCAATAACTTTCGCAAAAGTCACGGCATAAAAATAGGCCAAGCCCCACCATGGGAAAGTGATGTCGTGAATTTCACGCTCACTGTATATATCACTCTCAAATGTCTTAAGCTTTTTCAGTTCAGAGGGGGTACGGGATCGCAGCTCTTTTTCTGGAACATGATGATTATTGCAAGTAAATGGGAAGTGCACACCTTTTCTGGCCATTTGAGACCAAAAGCCTTGCTGATTCCCCGACGCTTGCGGCGGAATGTGCTGTGAATTGTACGGGGTATGTTTCATGGTTATCCTTTTCATTTTATAGGTTATCAGCCCATTCTTTTTGTTGTTGAGTAAAGTCAGCACGGGGAGGTCCAATATTGTTCAAACGTATTGCATTTTTATCTAAAGAAGGAAGTGGAAATACCGTACCTTTATGTGTTATTCGCGCTTTCGCTAAAACAGCGACTTCTATTGTTTCTCTGACATTTTTTGTCTGGCGAGTATCTTCCGTCGTTTTTATACAAAAAACATAACTATTACCTAAACTCATTCCTCCTAGGGAGGAGAGGGGCTGCTGGCTGGAATACTGATCACTCAACTGATTATTCCCATCAATTAATACCTTTGTAAGCTTTTGGCATGCTTTCACAGTGATATTCTTCTGATTTAATGAGATGGGTAAATTCGACTGAATATGAATATAATGTGTTGTAGGCATTGTATTCAAACGTTGTGATACTTTATCACTTAATTGTAACTGCACTTTATCTTTTGGATAAACAGTGATTTTAATGCCAATAATTTCGTTCAACCATGTAAGATATGCAAGCTCAGGGTCGTCCTTTAATGATGCATACTCTCCATTAAAACGATCTTCCTCCTCTGCAAAAGGACCATTGGCGAGCCATTCTTGCATTGAGTTATCTTTTAGCCATAAGTAGCAAAGCCCACCAGTAAGGGAGATTGCAATGGCTAACCACCCCCAAGGTCCGACTAAAACAGACGGCGTTTTAATCCTGTTCTTTCCTAATATTCTGCTTGTTCTGCAAACAGTTTTTGTGCTTTTTCTACCCACTTCTCACTGCATTGATTTTTAAAATACATATTACAATAGCGGCTATCTGGTGAAAAAAATAGAGCGGCATAGGGGTTGCCTAACTCTGCTGCTTCAATCAACATTTTTCCGGCCTTCGGAGTATCATATATACTCGAACCGTAGGTAATGGTGGCTAACCAATACATCGCTTCTGGATTTTTTTTATCGGCTAAAGGTTGAAGTGCTTTTTCAGCTTCTCCCCATAACTTACGCTGTATATTAAGTACCCCTTCAAAAAGCGGGTCACCTGGCTGATAGATACTCGCTATATCAATAGAAGGGTTGATACTTGATATCGGATTTTCTGATAAAAATTGTTCAAATACAGCAATATCGGCTTGTTGAGGTGTTGTTGCTTTTGAGCAACCGGTTAAGGCTATCGAAGAGAGAGTTAAAAGAAGGGTAGTAATTATTACTTTCATGCATTTAAGGCCTTAATTTAGCTGACTAAGAAGCTAATAGATTTAATGTTGAATAGTACACCTAAAAACAATTGGGCAATAATTTGCTTTAATATTGATTAAAAAAGCGCTTCCTTTTTATTTAGGAAGCGCTCAAAAATTAAAAAATAATTAACCTTCAGGTACGTGAGCCCCATCAATATAAATCACTCTTTTTACCGAATCTGCTTTTTCTTGTGCTTTATTATTTGCAACAATCAAAGCTTCTTTTTCTTTAGGTGGATGAGTAAAGCTTATTGCAAAGTCATCACCATTAAAAAGTTCAGTTGCTTTTGCTGCAATATATTTCTCTTTTTCAGATAAAGAGTCATCTTCAATACTTAAGATTCTATATCCTCTCCAGGCATAGTTTGCACCCAAAGAGATACCTTGTGTCATTAATTCTTTATATATAGAACCATTCATTCTTTTATGTTTACCCTCAATTTTCATTAAGGATTCAATAGCCGGAACAAAGTTATTAAAACGTGCATAATTAAGAAGCTCAATAGCGAGTTCCTTCATTTCTTGATTGGAATCTTCTGCTTTTCTTAAATTATTAGAGTATTCAACAAGCGGGTAGTAGTAGTGACTTTTCGCTGCGTTGATAATGGCACTAATATATTGCTCGTGGGTTAAATCTGGTTTCAATACTGTACTGTAATATACGGCACGAACATCGCCTGTTTTTGCTTTTTCTACAAAAAGTTTTTGTGCTTTATCTACCCATTCCTCACTGCATTCACTGGAATAGTACATTTGACAAATATCGTTTTTAGGCGAAAAAAACAATGCTGCATAAGGGTTGCCTTGTTCAGCTGATTCCATATATAGCTTTTTAGCCATAGGGTTGTTTTTAATACCCGTTCCCCATGTAATTGATGCTAACCAAAATTTTGCGTCAGGATTTTGGTTTTTTACCATCGGTTCAAGTTGTGTCTTTGCCTCAGCCCAAAGATTACGTTGGATGTATAAAACACTTTCAAAAAGTGGATCCCCTTGTTGGTATATACTTGCGATATCAACGGTTGGACTTACTGACGATATAGGATTTTCTGATAAAAATTGTTCAAACACAGCAATATCGGCCTGTTGTGGCTCTGTTGCTTTTGAGCAACCGGTTAAGGCTAAAAAAGAGAAAACTAATAGTAGGGTAGTAATAGTTACTTTCATGCATTTAGACCTTAACTTAGCGGACTGAGAAGCTGATTGATTTTAATGCACAATAGTACACCTAAAAATTACTAGGCAATAATTTGCGCGAGGTGTAGATAGTGAAAGGAAATGTAGAGTAGGTTAAATTAAGAAAACCTACCAAGAATTTGATTTTCAATAGTTAAAAATCCCCCCTCATAATAAAGGGGGGAATAGGGTATTAATCGGAAATCATTTTATTCACTTTGTTAAAAAATCCGCTTAGGCTTTCGTCGTTATACAACTTTTCGTATGGTTCAATACTATAACTTCGCATTTCCATATCCCATCCTTGATTATTATTTAATTTTATCGCCTTATCATATTCTTTTTTTAATTTAGTAGGTATTTTTGAATGTGGATGTCTTAAATATTTTAAGAAATTAATATAATCCTCATTGTTTTCAGCATAGAATAAAATAAAAGCTAACGAGTTATACCCTAATAAATCTCCATTTTTAGCTAAATTACCGAGCATTGTATTTAACTCTTTATTTGATGGACAGATATCCGATAATGATTTCTCTTTTGATTTAAAACAAACCCCAATAAACCCAGTTGATAAATATTTATTTTCTGCATTAATTAGAATGTCTTTAGCTAATTTTTTATAATACTCATATTCTTTATTCTGTTTATCATTTTTATTTTCAACAAAAAATAAACCTTTCTGTAGTTCATTAGCACATTCAAAAAAACGCTCTTCTGCACATTGCTTAAGAAGTTTCTCTGCTTTTGGTGTGAACCATGTCCTCTCTTTATTTACTCTCTCTTCAAATGACATATAACGATACTGTTCATAATCTTCGTTATATAATACCGATGAGTTTCCCTTTTTCCATTTACGATAAGTGGATCTTAATACTTTGTCATAACCAGAATTATCACATAATTCTTTATATCTATTAAGTTGACAGGTTCTTTTCTCCCCATAGGTATCCATGGCATAAGGATATCCTTCATCAGTTAAAGCTTTTAGCATCTCTAAAGACTTTTTTAGATCATAACGTGCCATTGAAACTGCATAAATATATCTTGCCTCTATATTATCTTTATTATTAATATAAGGTGTAGTTAGCTCTATCGCTTTTTTAAAATCAAAATCGTACACCATAAAATTTTTCGCAAGATATATTTTACCTTTATCTAAATTTGACAACTCAGAAGAATAACCATTCTTCATTATCTTATCCATCGCAAAAACTGGATTTAACTGGATAATACATAAAATCAATCCATAAAATATCTTTTTCATTATCTATTTACCTATAGATCTAGCCCCCTGGCTTTAAGGAGGCTAACCAGTCACTATTCGGAATCTAACTTATTTACTTTGTTAAAAAATCCGCTTAGGCTTTCGTCGTTATACAACTTTTCGTATGGTTCAATGCTATAACTTCGCATTTCCATATCCCATCCTTGATTATTGTTTAATTTTATCGCCTTATCGTATTCTTTTTTTAATTTAGGGTCTAACTTTGAATCTGGATATCTTAGATACTTAGAAAATCTAAGATAATTTTTTGTATTGTCATTATGAAATAATTCATAAGCAAGAACTTGATACCCTTTTAAATCACCTTCTTTAGCTAAATTAGTTAACATTAATCCTAATTCTTTTTTAGATGGACAAATATTAGATTCTGATTCTGGTTCATTACAATATCCAAGATAGTCAATTCTTAAATATTTATTTTCTGCATTAATTAAAATATCTTTAGCTAGTTTTTTATAATACTCGTATTCTTTTCTCTGTTTATCAGTTTTATTTTCAACAGAAAATAAACCTTTTTGAAGATCATCAGCACAATAAAAAAAACGCTCTTCTGCACATTGTTTTAGAAGTTTCTCAGCTTTTGGTGTGAACCATGTTCTCTCTTTATTTACTCTCTCTTCAAATGACATATAACGATACTGCTCATAATCTTCATTGAATAATTCAGATGAATTTCCTTTTCTCCATTTATAATACATTGTTCTTAATAATTTTTTATATCCTGAATTATCACACAATTTTTTGTATCTATTAAGTTGACAGGTTCTCTTCTCTCCATAGGTATCCATGGCATAAGGATATCCTTCATCAGTTAAGGCTTTTAACATCTCTAAAGATGTTTTTAGATCATAACGTGCTAATGAAACTGCATAAATATATCTTGCCTCTATATTATTTTTATCGCTAATATAAGGAGCAGTTAACTCTATCGCTTTTTTAAAACCAGCTCCATAAGTAAGAAAATTTTTTGCTAGATATATCTTATTTCTATCTACATTTGACAATATCGAAGAGTAACCATTTTTTATGGTCTTATTTATAGCAAAAACAGGATTTAACAGGATAATACATAAAATCAGCCCATAAAATATCTTTTTCATTATCTATTTACCTATAGTTCTAGCCCCCTGGCTTTAAGGAGGCTAACCAGTCACTATTCGGAATCTAACTTATTTACTTTGTTAAAAAATCCGCTTAGGCTTTCGTCGTTATGCAATTTTTCCCAAGGTTCTATATTGTAATTTTTTTTCTTATAACTCCATCCAACACCATTATTCAATTTTAATGCATTATCAAAAATGTCTTTTAGCTTAGATGATGATAAGAGTTTTGGATATAAAACATATCTTGGAAAACTAAAATCATATATATCTTTATATAGTAAAAACGATAATGTATGATATCCTGATAAATCTCCTTTTTTAGCTAAATTAGTCAACATCGTATAACTTTCATTTTTAGTTAAACAAATATCATTATCTCTATATTTACTCTTATCAAAACATCTATCCATATAGTCTATTTTTAGATATAAATTATCTGCGTTGATTAATATTTTCTTCGCTAGTTTTCTATAATACTGATAATCTTTCTCTTGTTCTGGAGTTCTTTTATTAATAAAATATAATCCATTTTGTAATTCATTTGCACATTGAAACACATTATCATTAGCGCATTGACGAAGAAGCTTATCGATTTTAGGATTAAACCAAGTATGCTCTTTGTTAATTCTTTCATCCCATGGGGTATCAAGAAACTGTTGATAAAATTCATTATATTGTTCAGAAGGATCTATTTTTCTCCAATCTAAATACGTCTGACTCAATAATTTATCATATCCATATTTTAAACAAGCATTCTTATATTTATTAAGTTTGCAGGTTCTTTTCTTCCCATAAGTTTCCATCGCATAAGGATATTCCTCATTAGTTAATGTTTTTAGCATTTCTAACGAAGTTTTCAGATCATAACGCGCTAATGCTGATGCATATATATACCTAGCAAAAATATTGTCATTGTTTTTTATATATGGTTTTGTAAGTTTAATAGCTTCTTTGTTGTCTTTACCATATTCCAAATAAATATTTGCTAAGTTTATTTTTTTTAAATCATCATTTGATAAATTACTTTTATTTATTTCGCTTCTAGAATAAACACAACCTGAGAATAAAAACAAAAAAATTAGAATACTATTAAATTTCATAATAACCATCCATCAAATCTAATAACGCACTCATGTCACCATTCTTAATGGCTTCTAATATACGTTTTTTATTTTTGAAATCACCAATACTATTTTCTTTTTCAACCATATTATCAACTAAATTATTTATTGATTTAACCATACTAGACTTTATCATCTTCGATGGTGAATTTATAAATGATAATAGGCCATCAGAAAATTCTTTATATTCATCAGGATAAACCTTAGACCTTGCTAAATGGTAATATCCAAATTTCAATTCTAATGAGAGGTTAGTTCTCTCGCCATTAAAGACTACAAATTCCAAATCAGTACCATAAAGTTTTCTTTTTATTACTTTGTATTTAGTTTCAGGGTAAGAATTAAAATATGCATCTATATTATCTTTAACTTTATTTACAAAATAAAGTTCATTAATGTTAATGCTTTCGTGATAATCTAACCCATCAATATAGAACTGATCATATCTCTCTAAAATCTCTTTTAACTTCCCCCAAACAATATAAGGAATCAATTTATTAGCATAATCCCTCACAAGCATTACTTTACCAAGAGCATTAAATCTTGTAAAAGTTTCGCATATTTGTCTATCTTCAACAGACTTATAAATATAACTATCTTGATTAACCCAAAAATTAAGTAATTTACAGATAGCTATCCAACGAGGGGCCTCCTCATTAACACCATTTACTAATTTTTCTTTTTCTTTTTCAGAAAGTTGTGGTGGCTTTAATATTTGAAATGGAGACTGATTAAAGCGTTTTAACTCACTAACTTTGACACCTAGAGTAATGTCAAGAAGAGTACTATCAACCGTTAGAGAATATAAAAGTCTTGCTCTTGATTCTGGGGGCATATTATTAAACCAAGGCTTCATATCCTGTATATTCTGATTCTTATTATGAAATGATATTATATTATTCGCAATCATATCAGCATGCCCATGAACCAAGATTTTTTTCTCTTGCTTTATCACTTCATTCATATTTAATAAAGCCAGCTGAGAAACCTCCAGTCCTGTCACCATAGTCATCGTAATGAGAGTATTTAATACTTGATTACCATCTAAAGTACCATCCTCATCGTCTTTCTCCGTAAAAATATCTAAGCGTCGAAAATCATTGCTTGCCAATAAGTCAACGAAAGCATTAACAAACTCAAGTAAAGATTCTGGATATAGTGCTATCGTCTGCTCTACATAGCCTCCACCACCAACAGTAAGACCACCACCACAAGTTAGAATATATTGATTCTTTCGATAGCCAAATTTGAGTGTGCCACGTAGCCCAATACCAAAACTTTTCTCAGTCGTATTACAGAAACGTCCTATTTGATGCCAATCTCGATCTTCTCGAACGTGATAATTATTTGTCGTTCTTAAATTATTAGCTTGCATTGGCGTAAGTTGAGCAATCCAACTTTTATTTAGAGGATCGAGCACCATGCCCTGCATATTCTTAATTGGTTTACACCATTTAACATCACTGGATACAGTAACACCAGCACGAGCACCCGCGAATACATCAACAGAGCCAGCAATATAGCCGCCATTTGGTAGATTGGTATCACCAGGTAAAATAGGTGAAAGAGAAAGGCCTCCGTCCGTTGATGTCATAGAAACTGCCGCACTTAAACTTAATCCGATCCCGACACTTCCATAAAGTACCATATCAACATCCGATCTTAATTGCCCCAAATGCAGTTCCTTTACTTTATTTTGCTCACCAAAACGTGCGGATATAATCATAGGAAAGCCATTACGGCTCGGCAGCATCTGCTTTATTGACATATATCCACTCAATATATCAATACTGGCCGACGCTTCTATACTGGCAATATCTGTCTGTTTAATCGCTCGTTTTACAAGATCCTCAAAAGACTCTGGATAATCAGCTTCAAAGCGGCAATTATCAGCACAAAAGCGAAATAGCTCAGCTTGCGCATTGACGATATAACTTAGCCCCTTTCCTCCACCTATAGTTTGTGACATTTGAATAAGGGAAGTGTATTTTGTAAATTTATCAATACTACTATCAGGGATATCACTATTAAGATTGACTGTTTTAGTTTGGTTATTTTTTACAGAATCACGAGCCAATTTTATAGCTTGCTTAATTCCAGCCTGTAATGAATCGGCTGAATTGGCTTGTTTAATGTCTTCATCTTTAACGCCACGAGCAACATCTATATTGTCTTTTAATTTTAACTCTGTAACGAGACCATGAGAGTCTAGTAATTTATTTAAATCACTGCTTATCATATAACGAGGTTTATTTTCTTCGCTCATGATAAAAAATTCAACTATGTGCGTATCCGACTCTTTCCATGCAAATTTATATTCAGTTAATTTGATATCATTAGAAGACCAAGTAATGGTATCAAGTGCAAGTAATGATTGTTTAATTTTATTGCTATCAAGACAAAAATTTACTTTCCCTTGTTTTAAATTTTGATTTGCACAATATTTTAGATAGTCGATTTGATAACGTATCGCTGCAAGAATATATATGCCACCCATTCCATAGTTAAGAGCAGTTGTTTTGTTTCCTAAAATTTCGGTAATGTATTCTTGGATATCTGCGGATAACGCTTTATCTAAAGCATCAGAGAAAGCAAGACAATTGTAATACCCTAACTTTTCGATAAATAAGATAAATTTGTGGTTACTAATCTCGTGAAGTATTTTCGGGTTACTACTATCAAAGCGTAGCATTTCTATATTATCTGTAAGGTCACGCCCAGTTCTATCCAACTTGCTTAATATAGATTTATCACTCAATTTACTGACCAAATCATCAAACGCTTTCTGAGTTTCTTGATCTGTAGCAAAAAGCTCTTTTTTTGATAGCACTTGCTCTGGAACCGCCATCCCTTGAGCATTCAATAGCTCCAAACATTTGTATACATTTGCAGCAACAATGCTATTTGTTCGAACATTTCCTTTTTGTTTGTACTTTTCGAAATCATCAAGCATGTCATATTGAGGATCTCTATACATATCATTAAAATCTTTTCGAAGAGCAATGTATCCGTTATAACTTTTCTCAACGAACTTTTCATCACCTTTAACAAAACGATATTTACCAGTTAGTAAACTTTGATACCATAAGAATCCTTCTTTTTTCGCTTGCTCTTTAGCCTTTTCCTCATATTGTTCAATTTGATTGCTCAACTGCTTAATGACTTGCGTATTGAGAAAATTAACTAAGTCTTTTTTTGTACTGTAACCAATCCGCGTCGAATTACGTAATTCTATATTATGCTCAATCGCTCGCATGGTATTTCGTACAATAGAATCTTCCGCCAAATCTGAATACGTCAGACCTAGCTGTTGACTGTAACGCTCAATAATTGAATCTTCAGCAGCGGCAACTTTCTCTAGTTTTGGTATTTTTGACGTATTTTCAATAATCTTGACATAGGTTTGAATTAAGTTTCTCGTATAAAGACATTGGACATAGTCACTTTTATCTTTTTCAGAGGATAAAAAATAAGTAAATGAGCGGATCTTATAGTTTTCAAGAATGCCTTTTTGATTTAATTTTTCTAGCACTTCTTGTTGGATCGCCTCTTTACCTTTTTGTTCATCCTTTTTGGCATCGCCTGAATACAATTTTTCCGTTACCACTTTAACGGTATCATCTAATTCATCAGCTTGCGCCTTTAATTCTTCAGCATCTTTTGCTGAAACATAAAACCATTTCTTTTGCTGAGGAATATATAAAATATCAGCAACGTTTTTAGGTTCACAGGGCCCAGCGGTTACTCCGTCTGAACTAAATACATCACATTGTTGTAATTCTGTATTGGTTAAATCTAAAGTCTTAGCCATAATTTATTTCTTATACGCAATTTTAAGTAGATCCCACTCAACTTCATTCAATTGAAACCAAGCAATTGTCTTTGAATTTTCGAACGAACTAGGGTGATGATTTTCAATGGTATGAACAGCTCCATTTTGTTTCCATCCAATACGAATGATTGGCCCTAATAGCGTTTCTTGGCGTTCTGTCGTTAGATCCGCGAACCAATACTGCAAATATTTAGGGTTATAAAATCGAACGACATAGGGTTTGTGGGTAGGGCTAAGCATTAGCACAAGAGTTTTTATGTAGTCTTCAAATTGTTCATCATTTAACTGACTTGCAAACACTGCACTGCTAGAGAACCTCGTCAATATTTCTTCCACTTTATTTGATGGAACCTTTACCCAAAGAGGAGAAACAGATAAAGAGTCAGCCAAAGGTGTATTGGTATACCACCAAAAGTAATCGAACCCTTGCGCTGTAATAAAATTAAGTGATTGTTGACTATCTGGAGTATCAATAACAATCCAATGGTTTTCACTTTCTAAGAACATGCGTGTTCTCCATTACATAATCCACAAGTTGTTTTACCTTCTTGTTTTAAACAAACCCCCACGGCTGCCAAATTTAGTTTTGCGGCATGCTCTAATGCTTTTGTTGGTGAGTGAACGAGTGGAGAAACGGACTCAATTTTATGTGCCGCTTCAACCGCACGCGGTAATAACGGTGATAAACCCCCAAAGCCAGAGCCACTGCCCGCACTGCCACCTGCATTGATGTTGACCGCTGCCCCTGAAATTGAAACGCCAGATGCATCTATTTTGATAAAGCTGCCGCCAGCCTTCAGCGTGATTTCAGCACCCGCTTCAATCACGGCTTTTGAGCCTGCTTTAAGGTGTACTTCATTACCCGCATCCACCAATAATGCTTGGCCTTGTTTCATGTGTAAGCTGCCATCAACCGCAACGGTTTGATCGGCTTTTACATGGGTACGGCTTTCACCGTCGACGGTTAGGTGGTCGTGGGTTTTGATGTGGGTGAAGCGTTCATTGTCTACATCAAGGTGTAAATCGTGTTTGATGTCGTCTTTGCGATCGTTTTCCACCAACATGTTCACGTCTTTTTGCGCGTGAACATATATTTCTTCTTTGCCTGCTTGGTCTTCAAAGCGCAGCTCGTTATAGCCATCACCTTGGTGTGTTTCTGTGCGCAATACCGTACGGGTTTTATTGGCAGGTAACGGGTAAGGGGGCTTGTTGGTCGCATGGTAAGTGCGGCCTGTGATAATCGGTTGGTCTGGATCACCCTCCAGAAAATCAACAATCACTTCATGACCAATACGGGGTAGTGCGAGCATGCCATATTGGCTCCCCGCCCAACCTTGGGAGACTCGTATCCAGCAACTCGCATTGTCATCACTGTTACTGTATCTATCCCATGGGAATTGGACTTTGACCCGACCGTATTCATCACAGTAAATCTCTTCGCCTTCAGGGCCCACAACCATCGCAATTTGTGGGCCGTCTACACGAGGCTTAGCCGTGTAGGTGGCTCGCCATGGGCGATGACCGGGTATCACAATAAAATCATTGTTATAGGTTGTTACGCCTTGTCCGCCAGCTTCTTCTAATGCTTGCGGTTGCGTGCCCATATGGTTAACCGCCACCACGAGCCATTCGTCATTACATTGCTCATCATCGTGTTCTTGGAGAGTGAAGTTCACCCCAGCAATTAAACCGTGGGTGTTACTTTCACCATAGGCTGTATTGGCATCACGACGTAATGATTCGAGTCGAAAAGAAGTAAACGGCTTACCGCTGGCATCGTCTTTGTAACGCCCAGGGTAATCGTAATGTTCGTAATTGGCTTGCTGGTAATCGGCTTCTTTCGCATTGGCCGTTTGTAAGAAGCTATAAGCCGGCTTTTTAAAGCTGTAATCTTTGAGTTGCGCTGATGATGGGCGCATTTGCGTATGGCGAGCAAAGGTGCGCACAAAAGGCACGCCACTTTGCCCACCACTGCGGCTGTTATAAGGCAGTGGTGCCGCCAGTCGAGCGGCACTTTGGGTGTCATCAGAAAAGCGCAGGGTATTCTTTTTATTATCATGGACAAAGCTGTAAAACAGGCCTTCTTCTGCGGCAATGCGGTCGATAAAGGCTAAATCTGTTTCACGGTACTGGACGCAATATTCACGCGGCACGTAATCTCGCGTTAAAACGAAATCAACATCGGTAATCCCTAATTCTTGTAGTATCACCGAGATAATTTCAGGCACCGTTTGTGTTTGAAAGATACGGCTATTGTGGCGCAACGCGAGGCGGGCTGCTGGCGGTACAAATTCCACCTGATACAAGGTGTGGTGATGACCTGTGTCACCTTGGGTAAAACGTCGAATAATGCCATGCCATTGCTGTTGCTGTTCACCGTCTCGCCAGACCGTGAGCGTGGCCGTGTTATCGACGGTTTCTTGCGGCGTATAGGCCGGGTGACGACTGGCTAAGTCGATGGTAAAGGCGAAAGGCATAGACAGGTTGTCAGTGCCTGAAAATTGCGTGACGGCAAAGGCATCAGCCTCTAGCCCATCGACTTCGAATGTAAATTGCAAACCCGTTTTTGTTGCCATACTGACCTCGTGGTTAAACCTTTGCTAACGTCGGCCTTGCGGCGTATTTAGCAAAGGCATAAACGAAAAGCAGCCTACACAGTTGTGTAGGCTGATACATAGTTGAGTGCGATTACGCTTCTAGCGGTGCACGCCAGTCATCAGCACCAGATGTGCCAGATACCGTGTGATCCCAGTTAATTGCACGGTAAGCCATTGATACTTCGATAAGCTGCGTGAAGTCTTCTTTTGATGAATCTTGGCAGTGTGGCATGTGGGTGTTGATATCAACAATCGTTGCATCGGTCAGCGTTGTGGTGAAGTAGTGCTCTTGTTTACCTTCAACCGATGTGCGGTACCACTTTAGCTCTACAGACGGTAGCATTTCACCTGATGCCAATGAGTTGTACATCAGAGGAACGGCTTTGTTCAGTGCCACGGTAAATTTAAATGGCTTGTGAACACGTTGACCTGAAGGCTGACCTGATTGTGGGTCTGTAGGAACAGTAACAACGTGCTTGAATTCTTGAACAAGCATTTGGTCTTCGTGACCTTCAACATAGATGTTACCGACAGAATCAGGTGTGAATGCACCCGCTGTAATATTACCCTGAGTTTGGCCTTGGATCGCGATATAACAAGGAGTTGGCATCTTAGTATCCTATTTTATGATGGAGTAAATGACACAGCCTATGCTGTGATGACGTGCTGTTAGAGCAGGAAGTGTGCCAAACTTTAAGTTACTGATAAGTATGGATTTTGCGTTTTTACGCTATTATATATCGAGCAAGATCTTGCCCGGCTGGGCAACTTATTGCTCGATTTGGGCAAGTTCTTGCTCGGTAAGCTAAATGTAAAATGCTCGAAATATGAAGTTAGAGAGGGGGGTGGTAGTTATTAATATGAGTTTGGCAGCGTGAGGTGTAGACCTTCTGGTCGAGTATGACTTATTGAAATCAGTGACGACGATTTTTTACGATAAACCAAGCGTTAAAATAGATTTTCCATATATTTTCTAATACGAATCTCCCCAAATAGAGCTAAGAATCTAACTCATTTATGTCCAAAAACGAGTTTGCATACTTTTTAAAGTGGATTAAATAAGGTATGCACAATCCACAGTGGGTTTCGCTTGAGTGAATATTAAAGGTAGCCTCAGATGAAATTAATCAGTAGATACAGAGTCACTATCCTTTTGAGCGTTATCGGGTGGGGATGTCTGGCTGTTTACACCTATAAAGGCTCTTATGTCGATGACAATGGCGTGTTAATTGAATCGTTTGGTTTTATTCCTCTGTTTTGGCTATTTCAATTATTGGCATTGGTGAGCTTGATTTATACCGCCTTGAAACACAGAAAAACGAGGTAAGGTATAAGGCTCAAATAAAAGCGACGCTGTAATTTATACGGCATCGCTTTTTTATTATCTTTTGTATGCAAATGAAGTGGGTTTTCAACCTTATCGTGACTCGAACGGGTAATAACGATAATTTTCCATACTACAAGTAAGCACTACATCACGACAAATGCCGAGTCATTCACTAGTCACTGGCTGTTTTGTCACGATAGTCATTATTGTGATACCAGATATGTAGCTTGTAATGCTTTTGGATAAAACCATTTACTATCTAATATTCAGTTAGTTAAGATTGTGGTTAGTGATGGGGATGAACAAGGATGTATGATGAAAAAACGGTTTTATTACCCAATGGTTGCGGCTTTCATTTTGCCAACCTTCTTTAAATCTGCGTTTGCCGATTACAGTAAAGAGTTTGATCAGTGCATTGATACGTTAGGAGCCTATAGCCCAGCCGTTGTTAAATGTATGAACGAGGAATTATCGAAAAGGGATAAATTGCTCAATACGGCTTATAAGCAATACATGGCGAGAATCCAAGATTTTCGTAAAGAAGATCTAAGAAAAACCCAACGATTATGGATTCAATACAGAGATGCTAAGTGTGGCATGTTTTATCATAGTGAAAGTGGCTCTGGTGGGTTAGAGGATTTACACGACTGCCTAATTACAGAAACTATCCAGCGCACGAAAGAGCTAAATGAAGGTTGGTAGTGTAAGCATGAAAGGGGCTGCAACGTCTTTCTATAATGTTATAAAAAAGCCCGATTTTTTAAATCGGGCTTTTTTTATCTATTCTTTCTAATTCTTACTTGCTAATAACGCGTTTGTTAATAAGGGGCGATGCTGGGATCAACACACTGGAAAATCTGACCATTAGCGTCACTTCTTAACAGCAATTCATGGCTTAATCGGGCGACTTCTCCCCGAGTGATCGCGCCATGCACTTCTTTATGTTGTGATAACTCACCTAGCTGGGTTGGCTCACCATCTTTCAGTCCGCCAGGTCGTAGAATCGTGTAATTCAAATTGCTGCTTTGTAGCCAAGCTTCAGCGAGTGTTTTTTCACGCACTGCGCTGCCAAAACCTGCTTTTGCACGGTCTGAAAGGTATTGCCAACTATCACCACAACCCAGTGAAGTAATTAACAATAAGTGTTGTGAAGTGCTTTGTTCTAATGCATTTGTTAAATAGCGGTGGCCAATGTAATCGACAGGCGTATCAGAGCGAAAACTGCCCATTGTCGAGATATTAAAAGTGTTGTCGGGCAGTGCTGATACCGCCGCTTCAACTTGTTGTTTATCTGTTGCGTCACAACAAATGGACGTTATGTTGTGCTCGGCAAGCTTGGTATTTTTATTAGGGTTACGTGCAATGGCGATAACGTTCATACCTTGAGCATAAAAGTAATCTACCATTGCTGCGCCTAATCCAGTTGAAGCACCCCAAATTGCAATATTCATTACGTAAAAATCCATCTCAAATAACAGTAATGATAATAGTTTGCATTATTCTAATGGTGGAGTCATTAGTTTGGTTGATTATCTGTTTGTTATTAGTCGACTTAGAGAATTGCGTAAATGAAAAAACGTTGCCATCTCAGTGATGACAACACTTTGATTTATATACTGGCTTTTGTTTCAAGAAGTCGCTTAGTGCGCTTGTTTAACTCTCTTTGTTGTCAAACAGGGCGTTTGAGTTTTCGGCTTAGCCGCTCAATATTATTCTGTTAGCGGTAGCTCTACCTCACCAGTGGCACTGGTTCCCCAGTTAAAGGTTTTATCGTCTTTCCCTGTAATTTTCGCTGTGCCGTTTGCCAGCCAGCTATGTTGGCTATTGGTATCTTCATCATAATCAAATGGGGTGGTACCTAATGATTCTGCCGTCCAATAGGTGACATCTACGGTTTTATCGTCACGGAAGAAGCCTCTGAACGATGCGCTATCTGATCCTGTTTCATTCACAATAAAGTGAATCGCGTTATCATCAACAAGGCGATAATTTAATGTGCCATCGCTAATGCTAGCAGCATGAAACTTGACGTTATCTTTGGTTTGAATTTTGAAGTCGGTTTCGCTAGAACGGGTAATATCAAGCACGCCACTGATCAACGAAATGCTAGAAAACTGAGTTTGGCTTACTGCGTCTTTATGATCGGCGATGTTACAGGTAAAGCCTGTCAGCGTCAGGCTAGGATTTTTGTTTGATTCAGCCGTCAAACATTGGCCACCAATATAAATAATCAATGTATTAATGTCAGTTGAGATCTGGGCATAATTTTGTTTTTGTTGGCTCGATAAGCTATCGATATTTAGCCCAACGGTTTCTACAATCGCATCTTCAGCATCATTAGAACCACACCCCAGCAATAAAGCCGATGCCAAAGCTAAAAGACTCCATTTTTTCATAGCATATTCCTATTGTTTATGTATGAAAGATCCCAACAAAAAAGTCAGTATCTAAGTAATCGTACTTTTGAGATTAGCTAAAGCTTTTTGATTTGATTGTCTTGAAAGTAATACTGTTATTCAATTAAAGATCATCGTTTCTTATGTAATAGGCACTCGGTATTTAGCACTTTTCTGTCGCAAATTGTTCACACTGGTAGCGATCAATCATGCGGTTGATACTTTCAGGTGAAAGTAAAAGGTGTGGCTTACTCGGCAGTGATAACACTATATCAACCACAGGTAAGCTAGGCAGGTGCGGGGCGGTAAGCTCGATCAGATCATTCGGCATGCTGCATTTCGCCATCGCAGAAATTGCCAAGCCTTGTCTTACTAAGCCTTTGTTTGCTGTTGCACTGCTGCAACAACTGACGAGCTGATAATGGCGGTTACGTTTTATGAAGCCTTCAATGGCGGCATCGTGGAATTTACAGTCGCGTTGGAATAATACAATTGGTAAGGGTTGCAGGTTAACAATGTCGTGATGTGGCGAGCCAACCCATATACCTTTGTCGGTTTGGAGAAAATAGCCTTCTTGTGAGGTAGGTGAACGGGTAACAATAGCAAGATCAAGTCGATTACTGTCAAGTAAACCTTTTAAATATACGCTTGGCGCACAAGTGATTTGCAGGCTAATGTGTGGGTGTTCTTCACGGAGTAAAGCCACAATATAGGGCAAGATAGACTCCGCATAATCATCAGGACAACCAAGGTGGATGGTTTGTTGCGGTAACTTGTTTTTAAGTTCTAGCAAGGCTTCATCGTGGGTTGCGATAATTTGGGTGGCATGCGTTGCTAAGCGTTGCCCATCTTCTGTTAATACCAGCATTCGACCATCTTTAGTAAATAGCTGAGTATTGAGTTCATCTTCAAGCTTTTTCATCTGCATGCTAATGGCAGATTGAGATCGAAAGCTTTGCTTGGCTACGCGGGTGAAACTGCCAGTTTCTACGAAAGCTAAAAAGCTTCTTAATGCATCAATATCCATATGATATCCCTCTATTTAGCAATAAAAACATAGCGTTAAATCACTTCCATAACAAGCGGTAAATACTTCAATATTATTGATAGTTGGTATTCGTATTTTACGATAGTCGAATCGTGCTTTGCTGATTACAGTTAACTTTATCAATGAGGGCGGAAAAGTGCTTTCAGTTCAAACCCAGACAATACAAGGAGTGGTTATGGTTGTTTATGGCGATTTACAGTCGGGAAATTGTTTGAAAGTGAAGTTGATTTTGTCACTGCTAGGGATTGAGCATCAGTGGCAGCATATTAATATTTTGGAGAACGAAACCCATACGCCTGAATTTTTAGCGTTGAATCCTAATGGAAAAATCCCTGTTGTGGTGTTGGATGATGGCCGAGTGCTGTATGAGTCGAATGCGATTTTGAGTTATTTCGCAGAAGGCTCTGAATATTTACCCCAAGACAGTTTTCTCAAAGCTAAAGTCTATCAATGGTTGTTCTTCGAGCAGTATTCGCATGAACCTTATATTGCGGTAGCACGTTACATTCAAGTTTATTTGGGTATGCCAGCAGACAGAGTTGAACAGTATGAAGCGTTACATGCAAAAGGCTATAAAGCCCTCGATGTGATGGAGCTGCAATTGTCGAAATCACACTGCTTGGTAGGTGACAATGTCACGATAGCGGATTTTGCATTATATGCTTACACCCATGTAGCTGATGACGGTGGTTATGATTTACGCGACTACCCACACATTAAGCGTTGGTTAAAAGCGGTCGGGCAGTTACATGCCAGTGTCGATCTGAAAGAAGCGGTGTAATGTGTAATTAGAGGGATAAAGGTATGTCACTTGTTATGTCAGATACGTTATTGACCGGATAAAGAGGTGTATTTGAATTTCATCGACGCAAGTGGTTGCCTTTATTGGAAAAGATCAGCGGAAAACATCACGGCTATTTTCTTCCATCTGAGGGTCGAATAACACTGCCTTAGCTTTTGCAGTTCTAAGAGCCTCACTGCTTATGAACCGTATGGAAGGGATAAATTTGCAAAGCAATAGATCGCATTATCAAATATGAGCGTAGTTTATTATCCGACTTTTTTGAAAAAGGAGAATGACGAATCATGAAGCTGGCACAATTCAATATCGCAAAGGC
Organism: Photobacterium sp. GB-50; assembly: GCF_003026755.1. Taxonomy (NCBI): domain Bacteria; kingdom Pseudomonadati; phylum Pseudomonadota; class Gammaproteobacteria; order Vibrionales; family Vibrionaceae; genus Photobacterium; species Photobacterium sp. GB-50. Next base: position 150,185 of record NZ_PYNX01000006.1, on the reverse strand, counting down.
AAAATACCCATTAGATGCACCTGAGATTAAAGACTTTGTTGATAACTTAGATAAGGTGAATGCGATAGCTGAAAGCTGTGATGGCTTTGTATGGCGCTTAAAAGATGAATCTGGTGATGCGACGAAAATTCAGCTATTTGATGATCCTTCTATCATCGTCAATATGTCGATTTGGGACTCGGTGGATGATCTTAAAAACTTTATGTTCCGCACGCATCATAAAGATTTTATGCGCCGTAAAAGTGAATGGTTCCATGGCTTAACGGAAGCTAATTATGTTTTATGGTGGGTTGAAGATGATGAGATCCCCACGCCACAACACGCTGTGTCGCGACTTGAGCATTTGCGTGAACATGGCGAAACGCCTTATGCCTTTTCATTTAAATCCCGTTTTACGCCAGATGACTTATTGTTGCTGGATGAGCTGATTATAAGTAATCGATGAGTGGCGGGTATTAAAAATTCAATCTCAGTTTGTTTGTCAGTTGGCGGCTATGATTGGTATTAATGGTAGAACAATCTAAGCCAAAAAAGGTGTATGTCATGTTTACTGTTAAAGAAGCCACCCTTGATGATTTAACTCACGTTACGCCTTTGTATGAGGCATATCTAACGTTTTATGAAGTAGATTATAGCGAGAAAAACCCACTTCAATACCTGCAACAACGCTTAGGAAATAAAGAGTCGGTTATCTACTTTGTGGTTGATGAACAAGGGCAATATGTTGGTTTTACTCAATTATATCCGCTGTTTTGCTCGCTTGAAATGAATCGTACTTGGTTGCTTTATGATCTGTTTGTAACCGAATCTGCTCGCCAACATGGGGTTGCGCAGTTGCTGCTTGATCGCGCTGATCAGTTAGCGAAAGAAACTCAGGCCTCTTTCATTATGTTAAGTACTGCTATCGATAATTTAAAAGCGCAGAACTTATATGAAAAAAATCACTACGAAAAAGACACTGAGTTTTTTACTTATCTAAAGCATTGTTAACGTTAGCGTTGATTTCTGGTTTTTCATTAGTTTGATGGTTAAAGATCTTACTAGCAATAAAGGCTGTAAATGGAATGGTAAGCACAATACCGATACTGCCTGCCAAACCGTGAATAATGCTTAACGCGATCACTGGGGTATTCATAAACTGTTCAACAGGCATTGAAAGACCCCAGACCATCATGATGGTGGTGAGCGAGCTACCTGCAAACGCTAAAATTAACGTGTTTGTCATGGTTCCCATGATGTCTTTGCCTATGTTCATGCTGGCAAGCATCAATTGCTTGGGAGTGAGTTTAGGATTGGCTTGTTGTAGCTCTTGATACGATGAAGCAATTGAAATGGCAACGTCCATCACGGCGCCTAGCGCGGCAATCATAATGGTAACAAACATCAGCCAACGCACTTGAATAGGATTGTCTGTGGCAAGGTAAATGACATCCTCACCTTTATCTAAGTAAATACCTGATAGGTGTGCCCATTCGCCAAAGGTTTGAGCAAAAATACCCGCCATGATAACCCCAACTAAGGTGCCTAATATCGCACACAGACTTTTCTTGTTATAACCAGAAACTAGGATGAAATTAACGACAATTTTTATTGCCATTAATTCGATAGTGACCAAGGCTGGGTTTATTCCGTCAAATATGGCTGGAATTAATACGCCAATGATCAGTGCGGCTGTGAAATACAGTGAAATCACAGCGTTTAAGCCTGCGCGTCCACCAAACAATAAAATAAGCCCAATAAAGACCAGTGCCATGGTGTAGATGGGAGTAGTACGCTGGTGGTTAAACGCCCAAAAATGGCTGCCGTGAATGGTTTCGCGGATCATCAATATGAATTCTGAACCTTTATCCAATAACACGTTATGTTGACGACTTAATGGGTTATTGATTTCAACGGTTTCATTGGCATGCTCACCTTCAAGTACTTTGATTTTTAGGTGTTGTGTACCGCGATATATCCCAGGCGCTAAATCATCTTCAAAGACATTTTCATCGATGATGTTTTCCACTTTTGCGGAGACGAAATGCTGAGATTGTGTTTTATTTGGATGGAAAGATTGGCTCAACAAAGGGGAGTAAAGAAAAATAGCTGTTGAGAGCGCAAAAATCATGATCGGGAAAACGTATTTTTGAAACATGTGGCCTACAGAGATAGTCAGAGAAAAAAGCGGTAGAGGGTATCTACCGCTTAGGGTGTTGAAAGCTATAAACGATTAAATTTTGTTATTTGGATCAACCGTCCAGCTACAGCCAAGGTTGAGTGCTTCTTTCGTTGCACTGCCGTCTGCTTTATAGGCTTTGTTTTCGAAATAACTGGTTGGATCGTTCATGTTTAACGCATGACTAATACTTGGGTATTTCACGTTATCTGGGTTGATATGAATACACAGTTGTTGATGAGTAAACTGTTTCCAGATATCGCTATTAGCACGGTTCTTTGTGATTTCACCGTTCGGTGCTAACTGCTTAATTTGCCAGTTATTCGTGGTGTTTAGGTGCTCATCGTTGATGCTAATACCGTTATGCTCTGTTACGTAAGCGGTGATCATATCTCGGATTGCTGGAACCGTTGCATCACTTGAATCGTAGAACACATCATCTTTCGTGAACCAACCATTAGTGACCCCTTGGGTACCAAAGCGGTATGAGTTTAATGCTAGTTTGTATGTCGCATTTGGATCAAACGCTTTGCCGTCAACAAGGGTGATGTCAACACGATCACCTGCAGGCTTTGTAAGATCAACGGTGTATTCAATGGCACCATCGAATAAGTCGTAGTTATACGCTTGAACTTCTGGATTAAATGAAACGGTTAAATCACCTTCTTTGTAAGTATTGAAGTAGTTGTATGACCACTCCATGTACTCTTTAAGGTGTGCACCTGTGATGTTTACGCCAATGAGTGCGTTATCGTATTTGTACAGGTTTGCGGAGTCTTTACGTTGGTAGTCTTGACCATCACGTAGGTTAGAAGTGTCGCTAAATAACGCAGCAGCAGAAATTGTCGCCCCTGATTTTTCACGCTCAATGAACTGAATTAAGTCAATCAGTGCGCTGTCTTGTACTTTTGCTTTGTGAATGGTGCTGTATAGTCGCGTACCTAAGTCATCAACAAAGTAGTCATCGTTTGTTGCTTCATCAGCACCGCCACCGTTAACAAAGTCACCGTCTATTTTGCCCAAAATTTCACGAGCATCTTCTACAGAACGATCATGAATATCTTGGTATTCATCAACCATGTTCTGATTTTCTGCGATCTCTTTGGTATCAAGGTTAGAAAGGGTGGTATCAACGATTTTCCATTTACCTGACGCATCTTTTTCAACGTCAATTTTCGCCATGGCTAAATCTGAACCCCATTTACCCGGTTCAATGATTTTTACTGAACCTTGGCGATTACTGTCGTCGTATTTACCTGATTTTGCTTTGTCTTCAACTAGGCCACTTTTCACACTGATGTCGTTACCGTTAGGATCGTCTTTTTTCACGGTTTCAATGTAAGTTGCGTGTTCGTGTCCTGCCATGATCACATCAAACTTATCAGCCAGCTCTGCGGCAATGTTGTATACGCCCACACCTTGATCGGTTCGACCTAAGTGCAGCGCACCAACAATAATATCCGGCTGGTGGCGAGCAATAACATCGTCAACGACAGCACGTGTTGCATTTAGCTCGTCTTCAAACTTTAAGCCTTTGAAATGCTCGGGTGCTGATGCTTCCCAGTTAGGGACATAAGAAGGGGTTAAACCAATAACCGCTACTTTACAGCCGTTAACGTTATAAATCTGGAAGCCACGCAGATAGTTTGCGTTATTTGATTCCCATTTGATGTTGCTAGAAATTACCGCGCCATCAAAGTTTTCTAAGTTACGGTCAAGGAATGAGCGATCAAAGTTAAATTCGTGGTTACCGGGCACCCATAAGTCGTAATTAAGATATTGTAAGGCATCGATCATTGGATGCGTTTCCATATCATTAAATAGCTGTGCTGAATTGCCTTGTACCGTATCACCGATATCTAACAGAATAAGGTTAGGATCTAAAAGGCGTTGTTGCTCTAAGATAGTAGCAATACGGGTTAAACCTGCGTGTTTGTCTTCAGCATCAATGGCATAGTCATAGCCGCGAAGGCGACCGTGTAAGTCAGACGTTGCAGCCAATGTGATGGTTTGTTTGTTTACTTGTTGATCACCTTTACTAACCACTTCTGGAGTGTGGGTCAGTGTTTGTCCATCAATAACTTTATTGTTGTCATCATGGTGGTGGTGGTCATCATTACAGCCAACAAGGGCAATAGAAACAGCTAGGCTTAATGATAGAATTTTAAATTTGCGCACTATTCGAGTTCCTTAACGAATAAAAGATAGTTTCTTGGTAGGGGAGAAACGGCGCGATAATAGGAAGCGAATGTAAGCGTTGTGTCAGCGTTATATGATGCTTCTGTCATTGATTTAAATAATGGGACTTTGCTTGTAAATTCTTATTCTGAATGATTTAGGCTATTAAGATAAAAATATGAAGAAAGGTGAAATAAGTATGGCTGGTCAATATTGTGTTGTTTTAACAACGTTTTCAGATCCCAAGGTAGGGAAAACTATTATCAATGAGCTGATTAGCCAGCGTTTAGCGGCGTGTGTACAGGTGATGCCTATTCAGTCTTATTATCATTGGCAAGGTGAAGTGAATTGCGATCAAGAGCAGCAAGTGTTCATTAAAACCAAAACATCATTGTTTGAAGAGGTTAAAGCCACGATTGTTGCGCTTCATGATTATGAAACCCCTGAAATCATTCAACTACCGATAACAAATGGTTTTGGTGATTATCTTTCATGGATAGACAAAGAATGTCGCTAATTTAACCCAGTAAGTTAAAAACAGTGACTTTTCTTTGATTTATCTATTGGGTTTAGGTAAAACTAAAGCATATATTGTGTTGCTAATTTGATAAATAACATAAATTTTCACCTTAAAAGAGAACGGTAAGGTAAGGCAACACACAAGGATGAGATAAACCGTGGCAAAAGACATTGCTACGGCTTTATAAAAATTAAGCAGGTGTTATCTATTGGGTAATACACTGTGACAACATGGAAGTGAGCATTTATGTCGGATCAATATCAACCCACCCCTGAATCTGAACTGCGTGTCCGTTATAACGACATCACACGCGGTGTTTATTTTATTGGTACAACCCCACCAAAAACCAGTACACCGATTGAAGATGTTGAAGGTATTGCTGATCGTTTAGTTGATCGTATTCGTGATCTCGCTATTGATGGTTTGATTGTTTACGATATTCAAGATGAAGCATCACGTACTAATAAGCCGCGTCCGTTCCCTTTTAAATCGACCCATGATCCTCGTCATTACTCATCACTTTTGAATAAGAAAACCGACCGTCCTGTGATCACTTACAAGAGTGTGGTGCAGTCAGAAACGGAAGCGTTTGATGAGTGGCTAAATGAAGCGTGGGATGAGTACCGTGTACGTGACATGGTATTAGTGGGTAGTCCATCGGCGAAAAATGATGTTTCACTGCCATTATCTACGGCATATCAAACGCTGGCTGAAAACCGTAATGACTTCTTTACCGGCGGTATTATGATTGCTGAGCGTCATGCTAAGAAAGGTAATGAGCATGAACGTTTAATTGAAAAGTATAAGCAAGGTTGTAACTTCTTTATTTCTCAAGCGATTTACGATACTCAGGCGACGATTGATATTCTGACTCGTTACGCGATTGAGTGTAAAGAGCAAGGCTTAAAACCGCAGCGTATTATCTTAACCTTCTCACCTTGTGGTAGTGCAAAAACGTTAGAGTTTATTGAGTGGCTAGGTGTAAGCGTTCCTGAAGCAACAAGTTTGCGTATTTTGAATGCGGAAAACCCACTGCATGAGTCGATTAAGATGTGCTGTAACAGCTTAAATCAGATCTTGGATGCGGTAGTGGAGTATGACTTACCGCTGGGCTTAAACATTGAAAGCTTAACTAACCGTAAAGAAGAAATTGACGGTTCTATCTTACTTTACAAGTTGCTACGTTCTTCAATGGATAGCCACTTAGCAAAGCATGAATTCCGTTTGTTAAAGCGTAAAGCTCGCGCGAATAAACTCGCATCTGCTTAACGTGTTCTAGTAACAAAGATTGCTAATAAAAATGGCTACCGACTTGAAAGAGCGGTAGCCATTTTTGTATCTGTTTCTTTTTTAATTCTCTTTAGAGAGAGTAGCGTTAAGGTTTAGGTATTTGGCAATTTTTTTCTGAGGCGGGTTCGCAGCCTCCAGTACATAAAATATCACCAAGGTCGTTTTTTATCGCAAAGCCACCATCTTGTTTGGAACACTGGTAGTTATCTTGTCGGTCTTTGATGCATTGCCCTTTACCACATAGTGGGTTGCCGAGTTTATCTGCGTAGATATGACCAAAAGGCGGCGGGCATACATAGTCACCTAAGGTTGTTTTTAGACAGTAACTAGCACTCCATGACGGGAGAGAAAACAAGAGTAATGTTGCTAATAATATCGATCTCACCATGTATTCCTTTTTCGCTAGTTTGAAAGCAGTAACGTTATTGAGCTATATGATGTATTAATAGTGGCTAGGCTTATATTTGCTAATAGTGATGTAATTATAGTGTGATTGTGTGAGAGAAGCTGAGACAGATAAAAATCAGGAATAATTCTGATCCTGCGTCTTTGATTAATGCGACACAACGGTAAAAGGAGAAACTGATACGTTAAACAACGAGTAAACGAAAACAGAGATGATCTCTGCTTCCGTTACTGTGCCATTAAAAGGTGTCTTTACTCATTAATAAGAGCAATATTACGAATATATTCAGCTTGCACTTCTTTAGTGAAAGCATTGGGTCTTAATGCTTGAACTTGGCTAATGATGTCTTCTAATTGCCAGTTTTTTTCTAATAATAAGTGGGCTGCAAGTAAACCAGTCCGGCCTGAGCCACCCATACAATGTAGCGCGACTTTTTCCCCGTTATCTAATGCTTGGTGTAATGCAGGGGAGATTGCATCCCAATGCGGTTGAAAGCTTTCATCTGGGGCACAATCATCTTTTATTGGGGTATTGAACCATTGAAGCCCGACTTGCTGAACAACCAGTGGTAACAGACCCACTTTCTTTGCTTCCATTTCTTTGATGCTTAATGCTGTGACAACAATTGTGACACCTTGTGCTTTCAGTTGATCAATGCTGTCAACTAATGGCGTGCCTTTTGTTCCTGGACAAGGGGTTAATACCAATCCTGCTGATTTATTGCTTATTGGTAATTCCCATGTTGGATGTGTCATGCGGTATATCCTTATCGTCTTTTCCATTTCTAAATAGTTATACACGGTAATTATGACACATATGATAATTCATATGTATTGATTTAAAAAATCTCATTAATGTTTGACCTCAGGTTTACTTGAGGTTTTATCCTATGTTGAGATTTATGAACTGAATAAGGACGTTTTAATGAAAGCGATAGGTATTGTTTATTTCTCGAATACAGGCATCACAGAAGCTTTAGTCGAGGCTTGTTGTGACGAGTTAGTATCAGATCCTGTAGAGATTATTATGCATAAGATAACGGGAACAGAAATTATAGAAGGGCGATTTGTTAATCATGAAATAATGGAAAAACTTCAGCACTGCCAAGCGATTATTTTTGCCTCTCCAACTTATATGGGATCTGTCGCGGCACAGTTCAAAGCCTTTGCTGATGCAACAAGTGATCAATGGTGCGATCAGAGATTATCAGGAAAAATAGCAGCAGGAATAACTTCTGGTGGCTCACCGAATGGCGATCAAACTGAAACGCTACGGTATTTCCAAATATTAGCATCGCAACATGGCATGATTTGGATGGGAATAGATAGCCCTTCAAATTTCAACGCATTGGGGGTAAACCGTTTAGGTTGTCAGGCTGGCGTCGTTGCTACCTCTGAGGACGGTAAACCTGATGCTAAAGATATAAATACGGCCAAATACTTAGCACGTCGTATCTATAATTTTATTCAGTAACTTGACGTTGGATCAGCGCTTATCAAAAAAGTCTTTATTACGAATATACTTTTGCATGAAGTGATAACTAAAAGGGCGCATGATCCAACTTATTATTGATCGTGATAATCGTATGATGGTGGGAATGTTTTGATATATTTTACCGTTGTGCAACCAGAGCATTTGCCCAACGTGCCAATGCATAAAAGGAATCGCGGGCAGAAAGGTGACAATATCTAGATCACAACAGATACGGTAGGTTTGTTGATGCAATGGGTAGTGTTTTTTAAAACTCCAAAACCCTGTTGCTGGCTGCCCAAAAGTGACTACACGCTTTATTGCATTTGGATAATATTGGTGTAAGTAGTCAGCACTGAGTACCGCCATTGCACCACCAGACGAGTGACCAGTTAAGCTAATGTGCTTACCGGATTCAATTAAGGGTTTTATTACGGCTTGGATCTGTTTAATGATTTCGTTGTAGTTCGATTGATTGCGGTGTGAGGTTAAATATGATGCTTGAAAGATATCGAGCTTTTGGCTATCGCTTAAATCTGGATGACATTGATGAAAAGCATAGTTACGTTTTATGCTTTTTTGATGTATTAGATAATGGTAACCCCAATGAACGTAATATGGCTTAGGTTGTGATTCGATTTTTTTCGGGAAACATGCAAGGTTGAGTAGCCAATCCCATATGTTTTGCGACCCTTTAAAGACTAAGACGACTTCTTTACTCTCGCCCCATAAAATACGAATAATAGTGCGTCCCCAGCGATCGACAATTTCTTCTCTGCCCTCAGGTAAAAAACCATATTGGGTATGATCAAAATCATCAGGGTAAGCCAGCTGACATAAAATCGCATATTGTTCATATTGATAGCGTTTTAGTTTATTCATCGTATTCTTTTTTTAGTTAACTTATCACCAGCATAAACACGGTATTTATCAATCTAATGACAATAAAAGAATACAGGGAAAGTCCAACCTAACACGTTCTGTATTAGGTCGGACTTAAATTAATGAGCACTCAGGGTAAATAAACTCTTTTGGGGGAAAGAGCCTAAGTTAATGTTCATTAAGCTACAAATGGCTTTGTAGACTCATCAATATTTCAATAGGTATCACACTGTAAGTAGAGCAAAACCTGTTTTCATATCGACTGTTATATTTTTACGCTAAAATGAGGAAGTTAAAAGAGAACAATATAGGGAATAAGGTTTCCTCTTTATGAGCGGTCAACGATTAAAATTGCAATTCCAGCGTTTGTACAACCATTACTCAGGTAGGAATACTGAGACTAATCTTCATGATATTTCAGAGGTTTTATTTTGTACGCGTCGTAATGTGCGCATGGTCATCAATAAGATGGTCGATAAAGGCTGGATCGATTGGCAACCTGCCGTTGGGCGCGGAAAGCAATCACGCTTAATATTTAATAGCACTGACAGTGAGTTACAATTTATGCAAGCGCGTAAGTTAGTGACTGATGGCAAACTAGAAACAGCCTTGTCTGTGTTAGATAATAATGCTGAAAAACTGGTGCAATTGATCCATGAGCAATTGGGTATTTCGCATGTTCATGGTAGGCAAATTGTGCGACTACCTTATTACCGTAGCTTCGGTAATCTTAATCCTCTCAAGCCGCTTCGCCGCTCTGAACAACACCTTGTTAGACAAATTTTCAGTGGGTTAACCCAATTTAATGAGGAAAAAGGGGAAGTTGAACCTGATATTGCTCATGCTTGGGAAATGATCTCGGTAAGACATTGGCGTTTTCATATTCGTCCAGCAATCCGTTTTCATGATGGGCGGTTACTTGAAAGCGATGATATTATTCAAACGTTTAAGGAATTGAAACAGCAAGCATTGTTTAAGCATATTGATGATGTTATTTCGCCCTTTGCTAATACGATAGATGTGTATTTAAAACGGGATGATTTTCACCTTCCTGCTTTACTCGCGAATATCAGTGCTGTTATTCAGCCTGCAAAGGATCATCGTCGCTCTGATGCAACCGCATTTCCTGTCGGTACGGGGCCTTATAAAGTCACGATTAATGATAAGCAGCGTTTAAAACTTGAAGCATTTGATATGTATTTTGGTTTTCGTGCCTTAACAGACGTGGTGGAAATTTGGATTTTAACGGGTTTTTCTGCTTGTTATTTAAAGCCATCACTAGAGTTAGCGCAGACACAAAGTGCAACGGTATCTAATAAGTTAAGTTTAGATCAAGGCTGTAATTACTTATTATTAAATAGAAATAAAGGCTTAGCTCAACAAAAAGTTTGGTTAGATTATTTTCAATCTCGTTTAAACAGCTTGAGTATTATGCGTCATTTAGATCTTAATAAAGTCTCTAACTTTAAGATGATTAATGCCTATGGCTTATTACCAGGATGGGTTTGTGCAACGGATTACCCACACGATATTGTTGTGCCAACGACTAAACGCTCTGTGACACTCGCCTATCAACAAGAACATCCTATTTATCCTTATATGGCTGAATTGATAGCTGAAATATTAGCGAATGACGGTATTACGCTTAAAGTGATTGAAATTGCTTTTGAAGAGATAATGCAAGGCAAACAAGCCGATAAAATAGATCTCTGGTTAAATGGCATGAGTCTTGGGAGTGATAGAGCCGATGCTATATTGCCGTGGCTATATAACTTTGAACAAATTGAACGCGCTATGCCACCTCAAGCATTCTCGCAACTTGAGATCCTCATAGATAATTGGCGGATGAATATTACGCCTGAATTTCCATTAGAAGAGATTCAGAATTTATTGGTCAATTCAGGCCAAGTATTACCCTTATTCCACGCGTGGTTAGGTGTTGATGGTAACGGTGAATTGGAAGGGATGGCGTCTAATCAATTAGGTTGGTTTGATTTTAAATCGGTGTGGGTAAAACCAAGACACTAAGTGATGCCATTACGTTTTGAAATGAAAATCACAAGTAGGCGTTAAATAACGCCTACTTATTTTATTTAATTATCGTTGTGATTTTCTTCAAATTCGAGAATATCACCAGGTTGGCATTCAAGTAATTCACATAACTTATCTAAGGTTGAAAAGCGTACTGCCTTCGCTTTACCGTTTTTAAGAATAGATAAGTTTGCCTCTGTCATCTCCATAGCTTGAGCCAATGCTTTTAATCGCATTTTGCGTTTAGCCATCATGACATCTAAGTTAATACGTATTGTCATCGTCGGCTCTTAAATGGTTAAGTTTTGTTCATCCGCAAGAATATAAGCTTCTTTCATTACCCATGAAATTATCAATACGATTAGTCCCATAATAATGGTGATAAAATCTATACCCAAAAAACTAATAGCGATCATTCTCTGTCCTGGTGGATTATTGAAGCTAAGTATGAGTGTCATAATTGGTTGATAGAATATTGAGCCACCGACCCAATAAAATATGCTATAGCCAAGTTTTTGATAAATAGTTGCATTTTCTAAGGTAAAGATATTGTTATTTTCATAATTACGGAAGAGTTTAATTAACTTTGTTAAAGCATACATGATAATTGAGCAATAAATGAGGCTAGCTAACGTTGCGATGAGTCTTGTTGTGAGTGTTAATGGCACTTGAGTAATGTTGTGTAAATCATCATACGATGTTTGTACTATTCCAGTGTTCGTTAAATAGGCATATGGCGTATCAATGGTTAGCCAAAAATAGCAAACTAATATAGGTGTTAAAACGAAAAATAGTTGAAACAGTAAACGAGCTCTTTTACTTTGCTTTTGGATATTAGACATGTATTACCTCTTAAGTTGATGAGGCAAGGATAGAGACTAAACTAGAGATAAGCAATAAAAAATTATCGTTTTACGATAATTTTTTATTTAAATATTTGTGGTTAAAAAGTATTGTTGACTGTAATGTTTTGATAGATAAAGAAAAAAAGAGCAATATTCACTTTTCTAGGTGGAAAGTGAATATATACTCGTTTTTAGGTTCCGGATGGGATTTAATTTTTTGCCGAATATTTTAAATTCAAATGCTGCTGTGATTCCATAAAAGCGACATGTAGGTTAATGAGTTGGACACTTTCTTGCTGCCATTGAGGATCGGTTTGATGTTGGCAAAACTCCACCATAGCAACAATGATTCGATCTAGCTTTTTTAAGCTCCAACGCTTTAGTTCTGCGCTATAACTGGCATCACATACCACGGCTTGAAGTTTGGCATAAGAAAGTTGAATGTAACCAAATGCCTGCTCGTTATAGCCTTGATGTTGATAATATTTAGTTAAGCGAAAACACGCATCTAGCCAGTAGGCTAGAGCTTCACTGCCAGTCTCATTGTCTAATTCATCCATCATGCTGCTAGGCGTTTGCTGAATGAGAGTAACCAACTCTGAAAAATCATGGTTATGGTTGGGTTGGTACCACCCTTTAACTGATTCTAACCAGCAGTGAAGTGTCATCATGCGATTTTTTCCTCTTTAAGTGCGTTGACTTCTGATTCATCCCAGTTTGCTACAAAGTGATTGTCAGCAACTTGGCGATGTCCTGAAACAGACTTCAAACTTATTGCACGGATCTTATCGGCGCTCTGTGAATAATCAGGTTCTGAATCCACGAGTTTATTAAAGGGTAGATCAGGATCGGGCACTGCAGAGATTAATAATTTAGTATAAGGATGCTGTGGGCTACGTAAAATAGAGCGAGTGTCTCCCCATTCAACAATACGACCACGGTACATTACAGCGGTTTCTTCTGCGATATAATGCGCAGTAGCTAAATCATGAGTAATGTATAAAAAGCCAATACCAATTTTATCTTTCATCTCTTTCATTAGGTTCAACACACCTAATCGAATAGAAACATCAAGCATTGAGGTGGGTTCATCGGCGAGGATGATTTCAGCACCCACACCAATTGCGCGCGCTAGGTTCACACGTTGACGTTGACCACCACTGAGCTGATGGGGGTATTTATCAAGATCTTCAATCGGTAACTCAACCAATTCCATTAGTTCATTTAAACGCTGCTCTATTGCGTCTTTACCCTTCACTTGTTTATGAATTAACAGTGGGCGAGTAAGGTGATGGCGAATAGTATGAGTGGGATTTAACGATCCAAAAGGGTCTTGGAATACCATTTGGACTTTACCGCGATAATTTAATACATCTTTACGTTTACGAATAGTATCGACATTATCGCCTTTAAATAAAATTTCACCTTCCGTTACGCCGTGAACTTTAGTAATGAGCTTTGCACAGGTACTTTTACCACAGCCGGATTCACCAACAAGCGCTAAAGTGCGCCCCTTATAGAGCTTAAAGCTGATATTATCGAGAGCACGAAAGATTTCAGTCGAACCAAAACCACCGCCAGCAGTGAACTCTTTCACCACATTATTTAATTCAATAATTGGTTGTTCCATTACGATATTTCCTCTGCTGAGATAGAAACGTGTGGGGCGTCTTCATGAATGTTAGGGAATGATGCCCATAACTTTTGGGTGTATGGGTGTTGAGGATTGTTACGTATTTCACGTGCTTGATTGACTTCAACAATTTCACCGTATCGCATTACGGCAATGCGATCACAAAGTTGACTCATAAGCGCAAGATCGTGAGTAATAAATAACACAGAGAAATCGAATTCTTTACGTAGTTGATATATTTGCTGCAAAATCTCACGTTGAACAACAACATCAAGCGCCGTGGTTGGTTCGTCCATAACAATGAGTTTTGGGTTGAGGCATAGCGCTATCGCAATAACGAGCCTTTGACGCATACCACCACTAAATTGGTGTGGATACTCGGATAAACGCTCGCGAGGGATATTAACCAGATCTAACAGCTTTTCGGCACGTTCTTTTGCTTGTTCATTGCTGTAGCCAAGGTGGTGGCGCATTACATCAGCAAATTGCTCTTGAATAGGGAGTACGGGATTTAATGAGTTCATTGCACTTTGGAATACCATTGCAATGTCTTTCCAGCGAACAACGCCCATTTGTTGTTCAGTTAATGCGATAAGGTTTGTACCGTTGTATTCAATACTGCCTTTTGTGATAAGTGCTGGCGGCTTGTGTAAGCGATTAATAGCAAAAGCGATAGTACTTTTACCACATCCCGATTCACCCGCTAAGCCGAATATTTCACTTTTACCTATATCAAAATTTACTGATTTTACGGCTTTAAAGTCGCCATTGTCTGTAATGTAGGTGACTTCGAGATCACGTACTTTCAGTATTGGGTCTGAATGAAACGCTTGTTCCATGATGCTCTCCCTGCAAAAATAAAACTACATGATAATGAAAGTGATTATCATTAATATTTAAACAAATTAAAGGAGCAAGAAGAGGGTTGCAAAGGTTCAAGTTAAAGAAAGTGAGGCAGGTATCAAAAAATCATGTAAAAGTTGAGTGTCGCAAAAATATATACCACAAGGGTAATTATTATTTGTGAAAAGATTCCATATGGCAGCAATAACAGAGATAAAAAAGAAAAGCCCACACAAGATCACATTGTAATGTTGTGTGGGGGGGAGGTGAAAGATCAAACAGCGGCTTTTAATGCAGAGATAAAAATATCAATATCGTCTTTTGTAATGTCTAAATGAGTGACAAATCGCAATGGGTTTCCAGTTGAGATCAAAATGTTTTGTGCTTTTAATGTGGTCGCCAATTGGGTTTGATCTATCTTACTATCGACTTTTGCAAATAAGATATTTGTTTGTACGTGACTCGTGTTTACTTCAAAACCATTCACTGTATTTAATTGTTCCGCTAAGTATTTAGTATTGGAATGGTCATCGACTAAACGACCTGTGTTTTCAGTCAGTGCAATTTTACCCGCAGCGGCAATGATTCCTGCTTGGCGCATGCCGCCACCAAGAACCTTACGCCAGCGACGGGCTCTGGCTATTAGTGCTTTATCACCCAGTAATAGTGACCCAATTGGCGCACCTAAACCTTTTGATAAACAAATGGTGAAAGAATCAAAATATTGAACAATTTCTGTAATATCGACATTAAGTGCGGTGGCTGCGTTATAAACACGCGCCCCATCAAGGTGAAGTTTTAGGTTATGTTGTTCAACAAATTCACGCGCTTGTTGAAGGTAGGTGAGCGGTAACACTTTACCATTGATGGTGTTCTCGAGGCTTAAAAGTGTTGTGCGGGCAAAATGAGGATCGTCTGGTTTAATTGCTGCTATCAATTTTTCGAAAGGAAGTGTGCCATCATCGGCATTTTCTATCGGTTGAGGTTGGATCGAACCTAAAACGGCTGCACCGCCGCCTTCGAATTTATAATTATGTGCCTGTTGGCCACATAAATATTCATCTCCACGTTCACAGTGTGCCATTAATGCCAGTAAATTAGCTTGAGTGCCAGAACTACAAAAAAGTGCGGCTTCAAATCCATGGCGTTCCGCTGCAAAAAGCTCTAAATCATTAACGGTTGGATCGTCGCTATAAACATCGTCACCCACAAGTGCTTGGGACATCGCTTGACGCATTGCGGGAGAAGGGCGAGTTACCGTATCTGAACGAAAATCTATCATTTATTATCAACTTCCTATTCTGTTTTATTCACTATATCACTGTGTACTATTTGGTTTCTATAGTCGTAGATCCTTGTTATTAAGCATATGATGACACTATGTTTAAAACAGAATATTTGATGGTTATATTAATACGGCATTCGCATAAAACATATTCTGTAAAGCATCTACACTTTAATAGTTGGTTGTTTATTATGCAATTATTGAAGAGACTCTGAGTACGGCCACACTAGGAGGATGATGTGATGTTAGTGGAACAACGTGATTTTACCTTACTTGGTAAAGTTCAGCGGCATGCTCATATTAGCGTAATCCCAACGGGTAAGTTACGCGTTAATATTCTTGAGGATAATGCAGAGCAAGAAGCTGAATTCTCGCAATTATGGTTTAGCAAGACCGGAACAAAAACATTATTAGTCTGCCGAGTTGAATCAAAAGTCAATTGGCAACTAGATCTTAGAAACCAAGACGCGAAAGAGCTCGAACACCTTATTGAATCGGCGCAAGAAGATTATGAAATCTTAATGCGTGATTTATAACTATCATCAATCTTGTTGAATGGTTTGGTGGGGCAATTTGTGATTTTGCGATATGAGTGTGTTTAACCCTGCTAGTAACTAGCAGGGTTTTATTCAGTTTCTAGGTTTAGGTAAAATGAGGCTTGCTTTCAAACCGCCGCGCTGGCTTTTACTTAAAATTAAATCACCACGATAGCTATGCGCTAGTTCATTCACGATATTTAATCCAAGCCCTGTTCCAGGGGTATTTTCATCTAACCGCACTCCACGGTGAAGTACTTGCTTGCATTTTTCTTCTGCAATACCAATGCCGTCATCTTCAATGACAAGGGTAATTTGACCTGATTGGTTCGACTCTTGGTATACGCGAATCAAAGAGTTAGCCCATTTATAGCTGTTTTCGATTAAGTTACCGATCATTTCATCAAGATCACGGCTTTCTACTGCAACCATCACACTGCTATCAAGCTCGTTAACTAAGATCAGCTCTCGATTTGCGTAGACTTTATCCATGGCTAAGGAGATCGCATCCACTCGACTAGAAACGGCGGTTTTTGCCGCTAGGATATTCACAGCACCAGCCATACGAGCACGACCTAAATGATAATCGATGTGCTGTTGTAACTGCTGGAGAGCGGGTACTAGCTTGGCTTTTGTTGGTTCATCAAGTAACGCGACTTCATTATTCAAAATAGCGATGGGTGTTTTAAGTGCGTGAGATAAATTCCCTGAATGATTACGTGCACGTAATAGTAGCTCTTGATAGTGGAAGAGTAAGGCATTTAAATCATCAATAACCGGTTGTATTTCAACAGGATATAATCCAGTTAGTTCTGTAGAATGTCCTTCTCGCACTAGCTTTAAATTTCGACGCAATTTACGTAGAGGCCACAGTGACCAGCTGACTTGTAGCGTGGTAAGTGTGAGAATACCAATTGCCATAATGGTTAAAATTAACCATAAACCTCGCGTTAGTTGTTGCAAGGTCTTGAGTAATCGATCCTGATTGACGGCAACGGATAGTTCTACTGGATAATCACTATCAGGCAGTAGGAATTTACGTTTAACCACGATTAAGGATTGTTTATTAGGACCTTCAAAACCCTCTTCGCTATTCCCTGAAATGGTGGTGTCCCATAACGAGCGTGAACGTAGATGTTGTTTGTTGAGTTTGAGTGACCAATACAAACCGCTATAAGGGGAGTTAAATCGCGGGTTTGATAATCGACCATCAAGAAATACACGACCATGCGCATCAATATCGACAAGCGCTGTAATTTGATCAAGGTATAAATAAAGCTGGGTTTTTTCTTGGTCAATAAGGTAGCTTTTAATAAAGCTTGGCACAAGATAACCAGCCGTGAGTGTGATCGCTAATAGCCATATTGCAGAAGCGCTTAATAGGCGATTACGAATACTTGGCTGGCCTTTTTTCCGCATATTAATTCGCATTAATCCGATATCCAAGACCGCGAACTGTTTTTATTACATCATTGCCAATTTTTCGACGTATACGACCAATGAAGACTTCAATTGTGTTGGAATCACGATCAAAATCTTGCTTATAGATATGTTCCACTAATTCTGTACGTGAAATAACCTTATCAGTGTTATGCATAAGATAAGATAACACTTTGAATTCAAGTGCTGTAAGATCAATGAGTTGACCTTCCCAAGTCACCTTGGAAGTACGTGTATCAAGGCTTAAATTACCAGCTTGAATAACAGGAGAGGCATTACCTGTAGAACGGCGAAGTTGCGCTCTAACACGAGCGACTAATTCCACCATCTGAAAGGGTTTGGTTAGATAATCATCAGCGCCTGCATTTAAGCCATCGACACGTTGTGTGAGTTCATTACGTGCACTTAAAATAACGACAGGGCAGTTTACATTTTCTTCACGAATACCTTTTAATACGGTAATACCATCAAGTTTAGGAAGACCCAAATCTAAAACAATAGCATCCCAAGGTTCTGATGTTGCACGATAGAGGGCATCAATACCATCACAAGAAAGCTCTGCCACCCAACCGCTTTGTTCTAAACCAGCGATAATTTGTTCGCCTAAAGTTACTTCGTCTTCTACGACAAGAATTTTCATTTTGGAGCCCTGATGACATTTTCTAAATGTCGTCCTTTGATATTTAACATTTGTAAAGATTGAGCTTGATATTCAACTTTTATTATATTGTTTTGATTATCAATAAGCTTTAGTTCATAGATCCACTCACCATTGTCTTCGTTGAGCTCTACTTTAATTATACGTGCTGATAACTGTTGAGAGACTTTATGTTGAAGGGCTGAATAAGGCTTGATTAATCCTTTCTCGACAGCTGTCATTACATCATCGTGATGCTCTTCATCGTGGGTTATCGGCGTTGCTAATGCACAGAAAGTCAACGATCCGAGAAGCCCGACTATATATAAATATCTATGACGTATTTTCATATTTATAATTGTAACGTAACAACCATGAATGGAAAGTGAATGAGACGATTATGATAACGTGTGTAATGGTCATAAGTCGTTAAATTTTTAAGCTTTTATTCGAAAATTATGATCCCGTTATAGTAGAATAAGTATTGCATGAATGGTGTTTTTAAATTTTATTCAAATTTAGTGAATAGCTTGCTAGTTTACGGCATTTATCGCAAAATTGCGCAATAAAAAGTAATGAAATAGGTAACCCACGATGGCTTCTAGCGCACACGCACTTCATATTTTAGTGAAACACAAAGAATTGGCTGATGATATTCTAGAACAGCTTAAAAAGGGTGCAAAGTTTCAAGATCTTGCTAAAAAACACTCAACGTGCCCGTCGGGTAAAAAAGGGGGAGATCTTGGTGAGTTCCGTAAAGGTGCAATGGTGCCGCAGTTTGATAAAGCGGTCTTTTCTGGTAAAGCAATCAGTACCAGTGAAGCGTTAAAAAAGAAAAATAATAACTTACGCGGATTAATTCCAGAACCTGTAAAGACTAAGTTTGGTTGGCATGTGATTAAAGTTCTTTATACCGTTTAATCTATTTATTGAACCAGATTGAATTTATATTAACGCTCTTATTTTAGAGCGTTTTTTTATGCTTAATAGATACATAATAATATTATTAATGGTATCTATTGGTTGTTATTATTCAATTGTCTATGTGAATAAAGTGGCTAATTTACATTGATTTACGCTTTAAAGCTGTTTAATTAATCTGTTTTTCCATAGTATTAATATATGCCCTTTTTATGGAGAATGACGATGAAAGGTTTATTCGATCAGCTAATAAATCAAGCTAGTAATTATATGGATAAGGGAAAAACCACATCTAGTTCAAGTACCTCTGATTTATTAAAAGGAGCGACAGCCGGTGGGGTTGTTGGTGCATTATTAGGCAATAAGAAAAGTCGTAAATTAGCCAAAAAATATGGTGGTAAAGCTGCCTTAGTTGGTGGTACTGCTGTGATTGGCACGGTCGCTTATCAGGCTTATAAGAAATGGTCGCAAGAGTCATCACATGCTTCTAATATGGCAATGGACTCACAGCAAGCGATTTCCCCAAATACCCAATTAAGAACAAACCAAGACTTGTTAGTTCAAGCTATGATTTTTGCAGCAAAAGCTGATGGTCATATTGACGAGCAAGAAAAAACAGCGATAGCACAATGGATGATTGAAAATGGGATCAGCCATGATGTTGAAACTGTGATTGTTCGTTGGCTAAATGCACCGTTAGATCCCCAAGTCATTGCGGCGCAAGTTAGTGGCTTAGAGCAAGCTTCTGAAGTTTATTTAGTTACATTATTGGCTATTGATGTCGATCATTTCTTAGAGCGTGCTTATCTTGACGCATTAGCCCAAGCATTAAAACTGCCAGTAGGCTTAGTTCAGCGAATAGAAGAACAAGCAAATGTTATGTCGTGATTGATTTAACACAGCGAAGATAGGGGCTAATTAAATATAGCCCCTGATTGTCAATATTATTTTGTTTGACCCGCTGGCATAGAACTATTGATTCTGACTGGACCTAAACCAATAACACACTGTTTATAACCTTTTTCCCAGCCTTTTAGGTAAGCTGCTCTATTTACGGTATCGTAGCTATTTACTATTTCTTTGGATGGTAAAAACTGCGCTTCCATGGCATTTTTACAACCATCGTCATATCCTTTTTTTTCTACTGGCGCCGTATCTTGTTTTACGATTTTTGTGATCACTTGTGGTTCTGATTGCGGTACAGTCTGTGTCGCACAACCTGAAATCAATAAAGTTAAGCCAATAAAGGGTAAATATTTATTCATAATATACTCAGTTATATATTCAATCTTGCTGTGATTACAAAAGCGACAAGCAAAACCATTATAATTCGTTATGAGTATATTATAGCAATACCCTTAATCAAACCGTAACCAATGCCATAGTGGTTGAAATTGTGAGTATTTTAAGCGATGAACTAAATGCATTATTGCTTAAGCGATACAACTATCTCTTTAGAAGAGCGAGTATCACTCCAATTTAATAATTTTGAATAGAAGTATTTTAGTATTATCAGATAGATAGTGATGAGACTGAAACTGGTTATGGTACTAATCCCTTGTTGAAAATGATTATCACCAGAAAGAAGTAATATTAAGCCAAGACTGACACCAAGTGATGAAATCATTAGCCATAGCGGAAAACTAAGCCTGAAAAACTGATAGAAATGGAACAATACAGAGAAGATCACTTTCTTTAAATGAAACATAATGTACTCCTAAGCGAAATTGTTGCCTAGTTGTTAAATTATTCCAGTTATTGATGAGAGTGAAGTGCAGTGATCAGATTTTGTGTCGTTGTTCATGGTTTGATGGTAACGATGAGGCGGTATTTCGCATCATCGTTATAGCCATACCATAATTACTTTTGTGCCTATGGGTGAGTTGGTTTAGGAATATAACGGCCTAAACGATCAATTTTTCTGTTTTTAGAGAAGAACATTTCAAGCTCAATCATGACCCCAGGGTTAGCGTGATAGTTGTATTCACGAGGGAATTCTAGCTGCGGACGAACACCTAGATATAGCCAGTGTTTGTAAATACGTTTATTCCATGTTGCAGATATCCAATAGTTTGTGATTTCTTTATTTTCTCCAGTATCAGCACTGATCCCTGTTGAATATTCGAATAAATTCTTATCATCATAACGATGGAATAATTCAAATTGCTGGAGAAGTTCCCATTTATCGTCTTCTTTCAAGTACTGCGCGCTGGTTGTGGTTTTGAATATTTTCGAATGCTCAGGGTTTATCGCGTAATAGCCACTGAGCTCACTCAGATAACCTAACCCTTTTGAGTGATAATAAAAGACTTGTTGTTCAAGTCGGGTTGTCCAGTTTTCACTAATAGGATCAACGCGTGTAAGTCGCATTTTTGTGAAAGGATCAAGTGGAAGCTTTAATTTAATACCAATATCAAAATCTGAATTCCAGTTGCCAAAGTGGGCATCTTGAAGACGAAATGCACCCACAGTATCGCCTGATGTGGTTTTGTTGCCTGTGGCAATACCACGTTGCTTGTTTTCAAGACTATCGAAGTCGCCGGGCTCGGAATCAATGATTAGTTTCCAGTCTCTTTTTACATGGGGCAGGTCAAGTTTGAAATAAACTTTGAAGTCATTATCAAGTTTGCCACGGTAAGAGTAGGCTAAACGATTACGAATACGTAAATAGCTTCGGTTGGTAAGTGCACTTTCGTCATCGTCTTTCGCTAAACTTTCGTCAAGGTACTCGCCAATATCATGGACGGTGTTGGTAAGTGATTGGTGTGAGTCATCAACCCAATCTGCCATGCTTGATTGATTGTTGGGATCAGTACTCGTATCGCTAACGGGTTCAGCTTGGCTAATACTGGGTATTATTGAGAATAAAAAAAACGGTAAACAAAGCTGTTTATAGCGAGTTTTAAATGAGACTAATGGTTTCAATTTGTTCAAACTTCCTTTTCGAATTCGTCACTATAGTTCTAAATAAACATCAAAATACAGATGTTATTTTTTACTGAGAATAGAGACACTTAAATTGTTATGATTTTATGCTAACAAAGCTAATTATCTCAGTTGTTATATTTTCATCACTAAATCATCATCTGAATGATGTGTAATCACACTATACTGAAAATGATTTTTATGCTTACGTCCTCATAGCTAGGATATTATTGATACACAGTATTTATCAATCGCTTTTGAATATTGTGGCTTATTATCACAAAGCTTTTGTGACATGTAGTGTAAATATTAATGGTATGTTCTAGAACTTAATGACAGTTTTAGATATTTCTGTTATTGAATCATATGAAACTAAGTGCGCTCGAGGGATGTATGGATAGTTCAGAGATAGAAAGCATTAAACGGGATATGTCAGTAAAAGTTCATGATATTTTTGATAACTTTGAAGAGCATAATAACCGACTACCAACGATGGAAGAATTTCGGAGTATCTTTCATGATTGTGCTGATCACTATTTAGGCCCATTAGATAAACAGATTGTCGATGGTATTAATGCTAATTTAGAGCGTCAACGTATCCGTGAACAACAGTTGTGGGACGCTGTGAACGAGCTTGAATCTGAAGAACGAGTTCGTAGAGACGCTGAATAAAGTTTATGGGCGATGCGCCATAGCTAAAGCAACTTTAGACTGTGGTCGTATCCCCAATTGTTGGCAAAATGTTTGACTAACCAGTGTGAATTTTTCTAAATCTATGCCGGTTTTGATGTTAAGTCCTTGGCATAAATAAAGAACATCTTCTGTTGCTACATTACCACTTGCTCCTGGTGCATATGGGCAACCACCTAATCCCGCAATACTACTGTCTATTGTCGTAATGCCCATTTGCATTGCTTGATAAATATTCGCGATTGCTTGCCCATAACTATCATGGAAATGGACGGCGATGGCTTTTGATTGAAGTTGCTGATTTACACATTCCAACAGGGTAGCAACGCGTAATGGCGTTCCTGTTCCTATTGTGTCTCCCAGTGACACTTGATAGCAGCCCATGTCGATGAGAGCTTTTGCAATTTCTGCGACTTGTTGTGGTGGTGTTTTTCCTTCGTACGGACAATCTATCACACAGGATAAATACGCACGTACAGGTATTAAGTGTTGATGGGCTATCGCAATAACAGATTCAAATCGTCGAAGGCTTTCATCAATACTGGCGTGTATATTGTTTTGCGTGAAGGTTTCAGAGCAAGAAGTAAAGATAGCGACTTCATTGGCATTAACGTTAATGGCCGCTTCTAGGCCTTGTAAATTAGGAGTCAGAGCTGAGTAGAAAATATTGGGATGGCGTTGAATGTGCGAAAATACACTATCCGAATCAGCCATCGCTGGGATCATTTTTGGCGAAACAAACGCACCTGATTCGATATGCGTTAAGCCTGTCTGACTCAGTTCATTAATCAGCGCTATTTTAAGCGCTGTTGCTTTATCACCTAATGTTGAAAGATGAGGTTCGTTTTGTAATCCATCACGGGGCCCAACCTCAAAAACGGTAATAGCATCGGGTAGCGATAATTGAAGCTTATTCGTTAATGTCATTGGCTTTACTCCAACTTGGTGGGACTTTATCGAAAAAAGCTTGTATGCCTTCTTGTGCTTGTGGTGAACATCGAACTCGGGCGATTAATTCACTGGTATAACGAATTAAACGTTGATCAATGATTTCGACTTCACATTGACGACATAAGGTTTTGACTGTTGCAAGCGCTGCTGGGCTATTGGTTAAGATTTGCTGAAGTATTACCTGTTTTTCTTGTTGTATATCATCACAAATAAGGTGAATTAGACCAAGTTCGAGTGCTTGTTCTACCGTGATTAACTCTGCGGTTAACATAAAACGTTTTGCTTGGCGGATCCCAATTGCACGACAAACATACGGGGCAATTGTCGCTGGCACTAACCCTAACCTTACTTCACTTAAACAGAATTTAGCGTTGATACTTGCAATAGCAATATCACAGCAACAAATTAACCCTAATGCCCCCCCAAAAGCAGCACCTTGAACGATGGCAATGGTGGGAGCTGGAAAGTGGTTGAGTTGATTTAGAAGTTCAGCAAGTTGAGCTGCATCTTGTTGATTATTTTGCTCTGTTTCTAAAGCCATGTTTTTCATCCAATGCAGATCAGCACCCGATGAAAAATGTTTACCATTGGCTTCAAGTAGTAGGCCGCGTATCTCTTTGTTTATTTTAAGTTGATTAAGGGCGGTGAGCAGATCACCGATGATTTCAGCATTAAAAGCATTCGATTTATCGACACGGTTTAAAGTAATGGTCGCGATATTATTAGGTGAAACCGACACTAAGATATTTGGTTGTGTTTTCATAATATGACCTAAAAAGTTACATGCGGAAAATACCAAATCGGGTTTCTTTTATAGGGACATGCTGAGTAATTGAAAGCGCCTGAGCTAATACATCACGTGTAGATTTAGGATCAATAATGCCGTCATCCCACAGCCTTGCACTGGCGTAGTAGGGATGACCTTGTTTGTCATAGAGCGCTAAAATCGGCTGTTTGATTTGTTGTTCGTCTTGCTCTGTCCAAGGTTTATTTCCTCGTTGGCGGATAGCCTGAGTGATTTGTGATAAGACTTCAGCGGCTTGCTCACCTCCCATGACGGATATGCGCGCATTAGGCCACATCCATAACAGAGTTGGATCATAAGCTCTCCCACACATACCATAATTCCCTGCGCCGTAAGAGCCTCCGATGATAACGGTAAATTTGGGCACATTGGCACAGGCAACAGCCATCACCATTTTTGCGCCGTGTTTTGCAATACCTTCTGCTTCAACCCGTTTACCAACCATAAATCCGGTGATGTTTTGTAAAAACAACAGAGGGATTTTCCGCTTACAACATAGCTCAATAAAGTGAGCGCCTTTTTGTGCCGATTCTGAAAATAGAATGCCATTATTAGCAACAATACCAACAGTGTGACCTTCAATGGATCCAAAGCCACACACGAGGGTATTGCCATACATAGCTTTAAATTCGTCAAATTCAGAGTTGTCGACTAAACGGGCTATGAGCTCTTTAATATCAAATGGAATACGGATATTGGTACCCACAATGCCGTAGATGTCATCCATGCTGTATTTAGGTGGAGAAGCAGTCGAATCATGATGAATACTAGCACTTGGTATATTGCAGCTAGCAATAGCATCACGTGCAAGACTCAATGCATGTGCTTCATCATTAGCATAATAATCAGCAAGACCTGATTTTTTACAATGAACATCGGCTCCACCTAATTCTTGTGCTGTTACTTCTTCACCTGTTGCTGCTTTTACTAAAGGGGGACCAGCTAAATAGATTGTTGCTTGATCTTTTACCATGATAGACACGTCAGACATGGCTGGAATGTATGCGCCACCTGCAGTGCACAACCCCATAACTACGGCAATTTGAGGGATCCCTTTCGCTGACATTTGAGCTTGATTGAAAAAGATGCGACCAAAATGATCTTTATCGGCAAAGACTTCGGCTTGGTGGGGTAGGTTAGCGCCGCCAGAATCAACAATATAAATACAGGGAAGATGACACTTTTCAGCGATTTCTTGGGCTCTCAGGTGTTTCTTTACCGTTAGTGGGAAATATGTTCCACCCTTAACTGAAGGATCGTTGGCAATGATCATACACGCATGCTGGTGGATGTAGCCGATGCCAGCAATAATGCCAGCACAAGGCACGGCTTCGGTATAGACATTTAGTGCGGCAAAAGGGGCTATTTCTAACCATGGACTGTGTTTATCAAGTAACTGATGAATTCTTTGTCTTACTGGTTGTTTACCTTGTTTTTTTTGATGTGCTAATGCCGATTCTCCACCACCTTGATGGATTATCTCTAGCTGGGTGTTTAAGTCGTCAACCAACAATTGCATCTCATCATTATTGTTTTTGAACCATTGGCTGGTTGTATCTACTTTTGAGGTAAGTTGAGCCATGGCTTACTCCTTAGCGAGCTGATTCTGAGAATAATTCACGTCCAATTAGCATGCGTCTTATCTCTGAAGTTCCTGCACCAATTTCATAAAGTTTGGCATCTCGTAATAAACGTCCGGCAGGGTAATCATTGATGTAGCCATTACCACCGAGTATTTGAATGGTTTCTAACGCCATTTTTGTGGCTAGTTCAGCACTAAGCAAAATTACGCCAGCTGCATCTTTACGGGTGACTTCACCGCGGTCACAGGCTTTTGCAACGGTGTAAACATAGCTGCGAGCAGCATTGAGTTGGGTATACATGTCTGCAATTTTGGCTTGGATCAGCTCAAATTCACCAATCGCTTTGCCAAATTGTTTTCGTTCATGGATGTAAGGGATCACGACATCCAAACATGATTGCGCGATACCGAGTGGGCCGGCAGCAAGTACTACGCGCTCGAAGTCTAATCCACTCATTAAGACTTTTGCGCCGTGGTCGACGTCACCCAGTACGTTTTGTTTCGGTACTTTGCAGTTAATAAAAACTAACTCGCACGTATTTGAACCACGCATACCTAATTTGTTGAGCTTTTGCGCAGTAGAGAAACCATCAAATTGTGATTCAATAATAAAAGCAGTGATTGCGTTGGCTGAGGTGCGGGCATAGACCACAAGCGTATTGGCTTCTGGTCCATTAGTGATCCACATTTTATTACCGTTGAGTAAAAAATGATCACCGTGATCTTCTGCTTTTAACTGCATGCTCATAACATCAGACCCAGCATTCACTTCGCTCATTGCCAGTGCACCAATGTGTTCTCCTGTGATTAATGCTGGTAGGTATTGTTGCTTCTGAGCATTATTACCATTTCTGAATATTTGGTTTGCACACAAGTTAGAATGAGCACCGTAGCTCAATCCGATTGAAGCAGAAGCACGACTGATCTCTTCCATCACGATAACATGTTCTAAATAGCCCATAGCAGCCCCACCGTATTGTTCAGCAATGGTGACGCCAAGTAAGCCCATTTCGCCTAATGATTGCCAGAGGTAATGGGGAAATTGATTGTCTTGATCTATTTCGTTAGCGATAGGAGCAATATGTTCAGCAGCATATAAGTTAACCTGTTCGCGCAGCATATTGGCAGTATCACCTAAATCAAAGTTGAGTGGTGAGTATTGGCTATGCATAGTAAAGCCTCCTTTGCGGAACCTGTTCAGATTACTTGTCTTTGTATGATTCTGTTTTTATTAGGGTGTGCATACAGCGTTTTTTTGCGCGTTCAAGTTCAATAAGAGTGATATCAATATCGGCGCGTTGATGGGTCAGTTGTCGTTGTTTTTGGTCGATGATGTTGATCATGGAAAGAAGCTGAGCATGGCTTTTGTTGTCATCGTATAAACTGAAGAGTTCCCCGATTTCTTGTAAAGAAAAGCCTAAACGCTTACCGCGAAGTATTAAACCGAGTCGAATTTTATCTCGTCGTCCATAGACACGATTAACGCCATCTCGTTTAGGTGAAAGCAAACCTATATCTTCATAAAAGCGAATACTGCGTGGTGTTATTTTAAATTCGTTTGCAAGCTCGCTGATTTTGAAAGTCATCACATTGAGTCTCCTGCAACGTTAGATAGGTAAAAACTTTTCACCTATCGGTTAAGCAGAGCAGTGATTTTGAGTATTAAAATCCCAGCAAATGTTTCTTAACGTTTACGTAAATGTTAGTGCTATGCTTACAAAAGCGTCAAGAAATCCCCTAATATTCCTGCAGGCAATGTTTTCTAAATTGACGTAAAGAGGTGATTGGTATGAGTAAGGATATTCTGATCGTTGCTGCTAAAAGAACGCCAATTGGGAGTTTTCAAGGCGATTTACGGCATTTTTCCGCCACTCAGCTTGGTAGTATTGTTATTGAAGCAGCATTACGAGATGTTAAACGTGTTCAGCCAACAGATACGACTTTAGAACATAATAATGAGATAGAGTATGAGCACATTGCACAATTGATTGATGAAGTCTTTATGGGCTGTGTATTAACGGCAGGTGTTGGGCAAGCCCCTGCAAGACAAGCAGCTTTGATGGCAAAAATTCCTGTATCGGTTTCCTGTACTACGATAAACAAAGTTTGTGGCTCAGGGTTAAAATCAATCTTATTGGCTTGCGATATGATTAAAGCTGGAGCGATTCGAACGGCTGTCGCTGGAGGCATGGAAAGTATGACCAATGCACCTTATTTACTCACAGACAGTCGAAACGGTATGCGAATAGGCCATAAAGCGGTACTTGATCATTTATATCTAGATGGATTGCAAGATGCATTTGATGGGCACTTAATGGGCGTTTATGGTCAACAAACGGCAACAAAATATAATATTTCACGAGAAATCATGGATGAATGGGCTGTAAGGTCAATTAATAAAGCCCGCAAAGCGGATAGTCGTCAGGCATTTCACGCTGAAATCGTCCCTATTACCGCTCAGAGTCAAAAAGCATTAGTGACGGTTGAAAAAGATCAGCACCCGAATGAAGTGAATATTAAGAAAATACCAAACCTTCCTCCTCTATTTTCGCAACATGGTGAACAAGGTACGATCACTGCCGCTTCATCAAGTGCTATTGGTGACGGTGCCGCAGCTTTAGTGTTAATGGAAGCTGAACAAGTTCGACGACAAGGCTTATATCCACTGGCATCAATTAAAGGTTATGCCAGTCATAGTCGATCCCCCGATGAATTTACCATTGCACCTATTCATGCCATTAACCAATTATTAGATGATCTTAATTGGTCTATTGATGATGTGGACTTGTGGGAAATTAACGAAGCTTTTGCTGTGGTGACAATTGCCGCGATAGAGCAGCTAGGTATTGATGCTGAAAAAGTGAATGTTAACGGTGGAGCTTGTGCATTAGGTCACCCAATAGGCGCGACAGGAACAAGAGTCGTGGTGACATTAACCCATGCATTACGACAACAAGCGCAAATGTTGAGTGGCACGAAAACGCTAAAAGGTGTTGCTGCTGTATGTGTTGGTGGAGGAGAAGCATTGGCAATTGCGATTGAAGTTGATGTTAAATAGTATGACATTGAAGATTGGAAATAAGTTAAAGGAGTAAGTGATGACAGGAATGGTGAATGTTTCCTATATCCGTTGTACTGATGGGCATAGTATTGGTGTACTAGAGCTGGATAATCCA
The DNA here is from genome assembly GCF_003026755.1 of Photobacterium sp. GB-50. NCBI lineage: Bacteria > Pseudomonadati > Pseudomonadota > Gammaproteobacteria > Vibrionales > Vibrionaceae > Photobacterium > Photobacterium sp. GB-50. The sequence continues at coordinate 120,981 of NZ_PYNX01000006.1, read as the reverse complement.
TCATCGCTTAATGCACTTACGTTAAATATGCATAAAACGATTTACCAGTATCTACAGCTTTGGCGTGAAGATGAAAGCATTGTAGCTGTAATTTTTAAATCGGTAGGTGATCGCGCTTTTTGTGCGGGTGGGGATGTGCGTAGTATGTATTATGCAATGGAAAATGATCCTGCATTAAATCATCAACAAAAGCCACCACAAATAGAATTAGATCAAATCGATAGCCACGTAGCTAAGCCGTTTTTAACTGAATATTTCTCCGTTGAATATAGCTGTAACTTACTCATCCATAACTATAACAAACCCGTTATTGCTTGGGGACATGGGTTTATCATGGGGGGAGGGTTAGGATTGTATATTGGCGCAAGCCACCGCGTTGCTTTACCTAATGCATTATTAGCGATGCCGGAAATAACTATTGGCTTATATCCTGATGTTGGCGCGACATGGTTTTTAAACCAACTTCCTGCTGGTATCGGATTGTTTTTGGGTTTAACTGGCGCACATGTCAATGTTTGTGATGCTCGTGATTTAGGTATGGTTGATCATATTGTTCCAAATAATGCTTATGATAATGTTGTTAAACAATTAAAGGATTACCCATGGTCAACAATATTGGCTGATACGCAAAGTCAGTCATTGGTATCAGAAGCAGTCTCGACCATATTAAATAACTGCGCTGTAGAAGAGCGCACCGTGTTACCAGCAAATCAATTAATACCATACTTCGCACAAATTCAGGCGGCCTGTTTTTCCCAATCATTATCTACTATTTATGAACAGATTAATGCCATTGATGGCTTGGGACTTTGGATTGAGACAGCAAAAAAGGCAATGAATGCAGGTAGTCCTATTACAGCACATATATGTTTTAAACAAATACAAGACTATAAAGATGTATCTTTACTAGACTGTATAAAAATGGAGTTGGGTCTTTCAGTAAATTGTGGTTTGTTGGGGGAGTTCAAAGAAGGTGTTCGTGCGCACTTAATTGATAAAGATTATATGCCTAACTGGATTTATTCATCAGTAGATGATGTCGATAAAAAAGTAATTGAGCAAATATTTACACCTATCTGGTCTGAGCATGAAAATCCACTTAATCAGGTTAATATTAGCTAACTATTTATAATAACTTAGTTTTTATGAATAGAATTATTGTGATGGTTAAATATACGTTAAAGTAGCAAAGTCAAAAATTTTGTTTTAATTCAGGAGCAATAAATGAATATTGAGAATAGCGTTGTTGTCATTACCGGTGCTAGTCAAGGTCTAGGCCAGATGATGGCTGTAACTCTAGCTCAAATGGGCGCTGAATTGGCTTTAATTGATATCAACTCAGCTGGGTTACGTCAAACGCAAGATCAGTGTCATATGCTAAATAGTAAAGCAATGATCTATGAGGCTGACGTAACAAGCGAAGAGGAAGTTGTTCAAGCATTTGCGCATATTATTGAAGATTTCGGTCATATTAATGTCTTGATTAACAATGCTGGTATTCTTGATGATGGCTTACTGGTTAATGAAAGTAATGACGTATTAACGAAAATGCCTTTAGAACAATTTCAAACGGTGATGGATGTTAATGTTACTGGTTCATTTTTGTGTGGACGAGAAGCCGCTGAAAAGATGATCAAGACAGAATCTCAAGGCGTTATTATTAACATTTCAAGTGTCGCTAGAGCAGGAACATTAGGCCAAACTAACTACGCGGCGTCAAAAGCGGCAGTTGCAACGATGGCAGTGGGCTGGTCGAAAGAGTTAGCAAAATACGGTATTCGTGTTGCTGCAATTGCTCCCGGTTTGATTGATACTCCTTTAACTGACCAATTGAAGCCCGAAGTGCTTGAAAAAATGAAGGCATCAGCACCTTTTGAGCGTGTTGGTAACCCTGAAGAGATTGCTCATACAGTGAAGTATATTATTGAGAATGACTACTTCACTGGGCGTATTCTTGAAATTGATGGTGGTATGCGTTTATAACGTTAATTAACCATAAAACATCGCATATAGTGCCATGCCTCCGCCGACTACAAACATAATCATAGAGACAGTAAAGGCGAATTTAGCAAGGTATGGCATTAATTTTTCCATGAGATTTCTCTGTTCATTATTTCAATGAATGAATATTACCTTTCATCTTCTGTTTAGTGAAGATAATTAAATTTATTAAATATAATTCTATTACTTATTCTTTATACTTATTTCGTATACAATTGCGAAAAACAAGATTAGAGATATCTTATGAGTATATTAAAGTCTGCAAAGCTCGCTTACAGTCATAAAAATCACGGTAAAACATTATCTATCGCTAAATACGCGATTAGAGCGATGGTATATTCACGCCAATATAATGAACTCGCTCATTTCTTTTTAAATGATCAACGAAAAGAAGTCATTGATCAGCAACCTGAATTTTTAATGCGCTTTACAAAACCCTATTTGGCTACGTGTTTTTCTAAAAATCAAATTGTTGAGGTTTTAAAAAAACATTATAACTGGATGGAAAGCCATTTTTCAGATTCAGCTCGACATACTATTTATACTGATGAATTAGAGCTTTATAGCTTTGATATTGAAGAAAAGTCCTATCAAGTTAAACTAAGTTTTGACCACACTTATCGCCGCGAAGGGGAATTAGCGTTAATACTGACAGATAGCAATGATCACCGTTATTACGCTATTGCATTTACCGTTATTGATAATGATATTTATGTTGGTTGTATGCAAGGTGGTTCTAACGATAATGGATTTAGTCGTTTATTTACGAAAGCTTTTTATGGCTTACGACCAAAGTCTTTTATGGTTGAAACCTTACGTTTATTTGCTAATGATATGAATATTGAGCATATATATGCGGTTAAAAATAGTGCACATGTATACACTGCTAAGCGCTATGGTAAAAAAGCATCAACGATCAACCTTAACTATGATCAATTATGGCAAGAACATAATGGTGAAGAATACAATGATGCTTTTTATTCATTACCATTACATACAGAGCGTCGCGCAATGGAAGATATCAAACGACCAAAGCGTAAAATGTATCGTGAACGTTACGCCTGGTTAGATGAATACGATCAAGATCTTAAAGAACAATTGGATAGTGTTACGATTCAACATTGATTTATTGTAGTGAATGAATCGATTAAGCAATAAAAAAGGCTTGTCACGATACATAGTGACAAGCCTTTTTATGTTTTTCTTATTTTAACCTGCTGCGACGTTATCTTCAGGATATTTCAGCAAGGTTGGTTTAGGACGAGCTAACATGTATGCCAAGGTTAGTGGGCCTAAACGACCGATGATCATGACGACTATCATGATGTATTTACCGGGTTCAGATAAGGTTGCTGTTAAACCAGCAGTAACGCCTACGGTCGCAAATGCTGAAATGGTTTCAAACATTACCTCATAGAATGGGGCTTTTTCCGTGATCATTAAGGCAAACATTGCAATGGTAAGTACAATGCCACTAACCACAATGATGGCTAATGATTTTGTCACCGTTTGGTTTGAAATTGTGCGCTTAAATAGCACTACACGATCACGTTGCTTTAAGAACGACCATGTTGCCAAAATAGCTACGACAAAGGTTGATACCTTAATACCGCCACCTGTAGATGTTGAACCAGCACCAATAAGCATTAATAGCATCATGACCAACATAGTTGGTTCAGTAAACTTACCAATATCAACACTGTTGAAACCGGCTGTACGTGCTGTAGCTGATTGGAAAAAGGCTGCTAACCATTGCCCTGATTCATTAAGTGACCCAAGAGTGTGGCTATTATGGTGTTCTAAAAGCCAAATCATTACGGTACCAACAAATAATAGTATGGGTGTTGCTATTATCATTATTTTTGAATGCAAAGATAAAAAATGGAACCCACGGTGTGCATTTCTTTTGATATCAGAAATAACAGTAAAACCTAAACCGCCTAATATGAATAATGATGAAATCGTAATAATAACAAGAGGATCATCAACATAGCGTGTTAAGCCATCTGAAAATAAAGAAAAACCCGCATTGTTAAAGGCTGAAATCGAATGAAAGACAGCAAAGAATAGACCTTGCTCCCAACCCATCTCAGGTACCCAGCGTAGCGACAGAAAAAATATACCGATCAATTCACAAATAAGCACAAAGATAATGATGTGTTTTACAAGGCGGCGAATATTTGTGAATTTATCTTGTCCTAATTGTTCTTTCGTTAATGCTTGTTGACGTAAGCTTAACCGCAAACCAAACATGTAAAGTAAAACGGCAGACAATGTCATTTGTCCTAAACCGCCAATTTGCATGAGTAGCATTAATAACACTTTACCACTAATGGAAAAATGCGAGCCTGTATCTACTACACCTAAGCCCGTTACACTGATCGCAGAAGTTGCAGTAAATAGAGCATCGACAAAACTAAGCCCTGAAACTGAAAATGCAGGTAACGTGAGCAGGATTGCTGCTGGCATTAAAATGGCTAAAAAACTAAAAATGATGATCTTAGGTTCAGACCATCTTTTTTTATGGTTGTCAGTTTTGATAGGGACATACATGCCCCTGTTTGGAATGAAACTCATAGCTTTCTTAAAGTCTCAGTTAATATTTTTTCAGGTCCTGTGATAATTAAAATATCGCCTACTTGTAATTCAGTGCTTGGATCAGGAGCTTTACGTACTTCAGGGCCACGTTTAAGTGCTAATACTTGGGTTTCTTTATGAGCACCACATGGGTGTTCATATATTTTACGTCCCATATTTTTTGCTGTAACAACCACTTCTGCGAGTGAAATACCACTTCCTAGTTCAGAGAACTCAAAAATACGTTTATCTAACATATTGCGAGCTATACGAATCCCCATATCACGTTCTGGACGGATGATCTTATCTGCGCCAATTTTAGATAAGATTTTGCTATGAGGTGTATCCTTTGCTTTAACCCAAACTGTTTTCACTCCCGCCTCTTTTAAAAGAAGGGTAGTAAGAATACTGGCATTAACATCTTCACCAATTGATACCATAACAAGATCATAATCGTCCAATTTTAGCTCAGAAATGGTGGCTTCATTTGAACAATCAGCAACAACAGCTTGAGTTGCGACATCTGCCGCTTTACGCACACAGGTTTCATCAAGATCGATAGCAAGTACTTGAGCGCCACGCTCGCTAAGTTCTTGACAAAGTGACATACCAAATCTGCCAAGACCAATAACGGCAAATTGTTTATCTTCAGGATTCATTGTTTTTCCCCAAACTGTTTTAGTATAGCGTTTTAATTGTTTTGTTGTTGATTCAAAATACATTTTTTAAAATGTTGTAAAGACTATGGACGTGTAAAATTTGTCTTATTCAATTTAAGGTACGTAGTCGTTACACATTTCCAATTATCAAAATAGATCATGAATAGTGCTAGGATTTTATTTGTAATACAAGATAATTGAGTGTTGGTATAGATTGCACCTGCTACAGAGTATTCTGTAATATTAACTTAATCTATTGATTTAAATTCAATTTATTTTATTACTAGTGCGTTTATTTTAAAAATAGCAATCTTATATTTAGTACAAATCATATAAACTTATAAATTTTGCACATCTAACTGTTGTTTTTTTGCCCATTTATGTGTGCAGTGTCACGTATATAAGTTAGATGAGTGTAAATAACTAATTTGTTCTGCTTTTTTACCTCAAAACGCCAATATTTGCATTGTAATAAAGCTGTTTCCCTTTTCCTTGATTAATATTACTTGATAAGTATCAGACAGGGCATTTTTATGCGTTGTTTTTGATATGTCGTTTAATACTGAACTATTAACACTAAAGTTGACGTTGTTATCGGCAGTGCGCTGAACGATTCCATTATACTCAAAGACGAGTAAGTGGTGAAATCTACCACCTTTTTTGTGGTTATTGCGTTATATGCATTGTGTTCTATTTTTATATTTCGTTCGGTAATGGCACCTTTAATCTTAGATGTCTTTGATAAGGAAATTTAGAACTTTCACATCATGAAACTCAAGGATGATTATCTTGAAAAGATTTAGGGCAGGGTAATAAACCGCTCTGCCAATATTGTATGCCATTATTTTTATTACCTCTGTTCGTTATCGGAAAGAAGTAGTTTAAAAACATGTGAATAAATATAATATTGCCAGCATGTTTGACGTTAACTTTACAGACCTCATTCTGTTCTATGTGGAAGATATATATGATAATTAACTGCCATCATTAATGTGAAAACTTATGGTTACTTTGATAAAAATAGCTTGTAACAAATACGAGAAAGAATAAAGCCTGTGATTAATCCTCCGGTATTTGCAGCTAAATCTAGCCATTCGCCATAGCGATTAACATAAGGCTGGATTAATTCAATTACTCCGCTCCATGTAATACACCCGACAAATAACCAAAACCAATATTTCGGCATTTTTAGGCCAATAGCAAAAATTAATGCGCTATAAGCGATAAAGTGATGTGTTTTATCTGTTCCTGGTACTTGGGGTAAGCTGGGTTGAGGTAATAGTGATAAAACTGTAATGAACATTAGCGTTAGTAAAGTAATAACTTTCCAGTGTATTTCTATAAAACGTAACAATGTAGGCATAAGAAAGGATTGCTTTTATATAAGAGTAATAGGATTTTTCGATCATACGTGTGATTAAGTAATGTTCAAGATACTTATCATTGATAAGTAGCAGGAATAATCCTGCTACTTGAAGCTATTCTAAATTATCGAAATCGGTCTTATCTATTAGAAAAGGGGCATTGAGTAAATAAGATTGGCTGATAAAATGCTCAGCAAGCGTTCTGACCGTCTGTAAGTATAACTCAAAATCCTCTTGGTGTAGTTGACTTATATGTTGCGTTAAAATAAGTCGACATAGTTCTCCAGTAATCGAGTGTGAAATTTGTTCGACAAGTTTATATGTCGCTTGCTTTGATAGTTGAAAGCCTTTATCAATATCTTGATTCACAATAACTCGACTAAATACAAGGTCGAGACTTTTTGTTATATCCTCTTGTGTTGTAAATGCGTTAATGAGTGATGTGATTTGTTGAATAGATAAAGCAGACATGACCATTTCACATTCAGTATTAAATGTATTTTTAACCAAATCAGTTGTTTCTTTCTGAGTGATGTGGGTCAGTGTTCCACGCCTGTTCGCCGCTTTAATAGCAAAGTCTTGTTGTGATTGACGAATAACCTCAGTCAATTCCTGACTTATTTGATCAAAATTCTGAAAGTTGGCACTAAATCCATAATGGCATTGTTTGCTGATGGTATTAAGAGACGCTCCTTGAAATGATTGCAGAAGTAGATAGAGCGTGTAAGTGATCTTATTTTGAAAGATACACGCATTTTTTTTTGCACTATGGCTATTAGATGACGGATTTAATGCCATAGTGGTTAGGATTTGCTGCACAGCACTTTGAACTTCGAGTTCTAGGCTGGCAGTTTCGCATAACCTTGTGCTCATAAGCGTACTCCTTTAACGCTACTGCTCTTTAAGCATGATACAAGATTATACGAATTTCACGTTTTAAACGTTTAAATGTGAACAATATTATCGAAAAAGCATGTTTTTATAAAGAAAATAGCAAGTTACGACATACTAGTAAGGATCTATTTTTTATGATGTATTGTTCGGTAGATATATTTTACGTGTAATCTGCCTACTTTTTAACCGTTTATCTAAACTATAACAGGATTTAGGAGGAGGGCTGTTCAGTTTTGTGAGTAAAGCGTCAAGTGTGATGGTGAAAACTGAATAATGGCAGTGAAAAGAAGATTGCTATATTTAATATTTAGATACAGCAACCTTATAATTTATCATGAAGCTAATTAGAGAGAGTATTCGTGAGTTGTGCGACTGTTGCCACTCTCGTATGTAAAGTGATTTGATTATGAAAAACCATCAACTTAATTTTATTTTTGTAGGCTGTTAACGTTCTAACTTATTAATTAGCTCTGTTAATTGCTGGTTTAAATCATCGTTAATTAATGTGTTTTTTTCTAAATCAAAGTTTTCATAGAAACTAGGTATAGATAATGATCCTACCACCTTGGCGTCAAAATAAGGTGCAGACGTAACAGCACTATTTAATACACTCGCAGCGCCACCAGGACCCGGAGAAGTAGCTAGCATGATCACTGGTTTATTTTGGAATACCTTTTGATCTATACGTGAGGTCCAATCGAAAACATTCTTATAAGCCGATGTATATGAACCGTTATATTCTGCAAATGAAATTAAAATAGCATCCGCTTGGCCAATCTTATCGAAAAAGATTTGTGCTTGTTCTGGAATGCCTGAGTTATTTTCACGATCGATACTGTAAATCGCCATTTCAAAATCATTAAGGTCTAAAATTTCAACGTCATCAGCATTAGCTTGTGATGCCGCATATGTCACTAATGCATGGTTGATAGAGTGTTGGCTGTTAGATGCCGCAAAAGCAAGTAGTTTCATTTTTAAATCCTCATCGATAAGTCTTTTAACAACATACCGTTGTTAACCTTTGTACAGAGTGTATATTAGAGTTCAAATGTAATTAATAGGCTAAAAGTGATTAGATAGATTCCATATGGCTAATAATCGATTGTTTGATGGTATCACTGTGTTTGTTCAAGTAGTGAAGTGCGGCGGTTTTGGTGCCGCTGCCGAAGCTACTGGACACTCTAATTCTTATGTAAGTAAAGAAATCGCCAAACTTGAAAGTCGCTTAGGGGTTCGACTCCTTAATCGCACCACAAGGAGCATTGCTTTAACTCCTGAAGGGAAGACTTATTATCAAGAGTGTGTACAACTGATTAGTGATGCAGAGCAAGCCGTTGCGGAAATAACACAAAGTACCGTTGAGCCAAAAGGAACGTTAAAAGTTAGTTGCCCTGTCTGGTTTGGTAAACAGTATTTAGCCGATGTTTTCACAACATATTTATCTCGATACCCTGAAGTTACGCTCGATCTAGATATGAGTGATAAGCCTATTGATGTGATTGCCGACGGTTATGATTTAGTTATCCGCGCTACTGCTAAATTAGATGACTCGAGTTTGATTTGTAAGCGTATTTATAGCAGCAGAATTTGCACAGTGGCATCAAAACAATACTTAAAAGTCTATGGTTACCCACAACATCCTTCGGAATTATCCGCTCATAGCTGCTTTTGTTATACTAATTTGAAAAAATTCAATGTCTGGGAATACCGAGATAAAGCAGGAAACAAAACACTAGTCGAAGTACAACAACGCGTATTGAGTAATAGTACGGAAATGTCACTAGCACTGGTTGATAATGGATTGGGTATTATCCGTGTACCTGAATTTTATATAGAGGCACAACTACAATCAGGTGAATTAACGCTATTATTTGATGATTACATTTTCCCTGAAATTGATGTTTATGCGCTCTATCCAACACGTAAACATGTCGCATCGAAAGTAAGCTGCTTCCTAGATTTAATAACAGAAATAGTGACACCGTTTTAGCTTACTAAGCATTGGCATGCTTCGTCGAATATCTTGTTACAAGTTTTCTTTTTTTTTTGTGATGTAAAGTGGTATTTTTTCTGTATTAGTAGTAAGTCTTCTGTATTTACTGCTTCATTACTATCAAGGGTATAGATAAATGAGCAATGCTATTCGTCTGCGTGCACTAGAGAAAACTGATCTTCGCTTTATTCATCAATTAAATAACAACCGCACGATTATGGCGTACTGGTTTGAAGAGCCTTATGAATCGTTTGCAGAGCTTGAAGAGCTATATCGTAAACACATTCATGATAGTACTGAGCGTCGCTTTATTGTTGAAAATGAAGATGAAGAGTCAATTGGTCTTGTTGAACTGGTTGAAATTAACAATATCCACCGTACAGCGGAATTTCAGATTATTATTGCGCCTGAATTTCAGGGTAATGGTTATGCGCGTACTTTAATTAATCGTGCGCTAAACTATGCGTTTACGATTCTTAATCTACATAAAGTATATTTGCATGTATCGGTTGCGAATGAAAAAGCGATCCACTTGTATGAAGAATGTGGTTTTGTAGAGGAAGGCCATCTAGTGAAAGAAATTTTCATTAATGGTAAGTACTGTGATATTAAGCGAATGTATATCTTACAGGATGAATATTTCTTAAGCCGTAATCAGTAATTAGAAAAACCAGACAAGGTAATGAAGACAATAACTTGTCTGGTTTCTATTTCAAATATTAACTCCGTAAGCTATTTAGCTCACTATCGCAAGAAAAGTTACCCATCTCAGGATCTGTAACAGCTTGAAAGTTGTGTTTGTGATTCATCTCAATACGTCCTGCTGCTTGTAATGAGAAATATTTACAATTATCTGCTGTTATTGATAAATCATACCAACAGTGTTTACAGGTTTTATAAGCGATATGTTCTACTTTCCCCGCCTTTATCTTAACTTCCACAGGATCTTTGCCGTAAATATTATCTGTTATTGTAATGATTTGAGTTTGTTTAGAGCGATTTTCAATTTTAAACGATAGGTGAGGGGTAGCATGACCTGCTCTTGACTCTCTGTGAACGATTGAAACAATTGGCATCTCTCTATGCTCAGATGTAAAACCTTTTACTCGACGAATGAAGCCATTGGGACCAAAGGTCATTAAATCAAAGTCTCTATGATCACCAATTGTCCATTTATCTGAAACTGCAGGTTCAAGCTTATTGGCTCCTTTTGACGCTACACTGTATTGACGTGGCATGGTCATATCATATGGGCTATTTTCTGGAGCGAGAAATTTGTCTTGCTGGGGCTCATTATGGGCAAGGTAGTTATAGGTTTGATATACGATGCCTTGTTTGCCTTGGTTAGCGAACTCAAACATTACGGCATCAGATTTAAATTTAATATCTACTTTAGGCGCATATGGAAGCTGGCAAGATGGGCGAGAACCATTTTGTGTAACCACGGGTAAACCAATTAAACTCATTTGTGGTTTGGTTCTTTTTCCTGACTCATCGTATCCATATTCATGTTCATGACCAGGTTTAGGCAGATGTTTCTGATGCTCTTTTTCTGCTGCCGCTTTTAACTGAAGGGCTTCAAATTCTGATTTACCCTGTGGAAAATCAATTGTGTGACTCCGCTTTTCAAAATCAAAACAAGAGGTGAGGTCGCCACAAATTTCACGACGCCAGGTCGAGATATTTGGCTCTTCAACGCCTGTTACTTTTTCTAAGAAGCGCAACACAGAAGTATGATCAAACACCTGTGAGTTAATATTCCCGCCAATACTCCATGGCGATATTACGTAACAAGGCACTCGTGGTCCTAATCCATGTGAAGCGTTATTTACAAAATTATCGACATTTTCCTCCGTTTTTGAATAATCGGTATCATAATAATATTCATTATGGGTATTGATATTTGACTTACCGTACACCTTGTTATCAGGTGTTTTGTGAGGAACCGACGGTGGTGGCATATGGTCAAATAAGCCATCATTCTCATCGAAATTAACAATGAATACGGTTTTAGCCCAAACGCTAGGATCTGAAGTGAGTATATCCAAGACTTCAGATGTATAGGCTGCGCCTAATGTTGGCGTCGAGCAACCCGGATGCTCGGAGAATTCATCCTCAGTTACAATCCAAGTAACTTTAGGTAAGCCTTCATCACTGTTATAAAGTGCTTTGAATGTTTCGATAGAAGCTTGAGTTTCTGTTCCTATACCATTTAAGTAGAAAGGCGCTGATGGATTATTATAATGCGCATCTCTAAAGGTTTTAAAACCAGCAAGGGGGTTGTCTGTGTAGTTATTGTTAATATTCTGCACTAAACGCCACGATATACCCGCTTGTTGAAGCCTCTCAGGATAGGTTGTCCATTTATAACCGTTTTCGATTTCATCTGGGCTATCAAAGTTTTCATGATTATTATTAATAACAGGCCCATTTTTCTTTGCGTGAGGATCATTTGTACCAGACCAGTGGACGACACGGTTAGGATTAGTACCTGTTTGTGTTGAGCAATAATAAGCTTCACATAAGGTAAACGCATTCGCGAGAGCAAACTGAAAAGGGACTTCTTTTTCTGTAAAATAACCCATTGTTCTATCGGTTTTATTCGGTAGCCATTGGTCCATTTTACCGTGTGCATTTGCATATTGTGCATTATTAAAAAGATGGGGAGTACCTGCAAAAAATTCGTAGCCAATATTTTTGCTGGTATTAAAATACCAAGGTAATAATGTCTTTTTAAATGTACTTTCTTCGTCTGGATTAGAGTTATGCTGATTCCAAACAAAATCCCCATTAGGTTGCCTTAACGGGAAGCGGTCTGCAAAGCCTCGAACACCTGTCATTGTGCCAAAGTAATGATCAAAGGAGCGGTTTTCTTGCATTAAAATAACGACATGCTCAACATCTTTGATACTACCGTGCTTGCGGTTCGCAGGGATTGAAAGTGCCTTTTCAATACTTGCAAACACATTTGGGGTTGTACTTATTGCTGCAGCCCCTGCGCCAACAACGGCAGACTTTTTTATAAATGAGCGACGACTATCGTTTACCATAATAATTCCTTATTAAAACTCAGGTTATTGATTAACCTTAAGCTAATTTGAATAAGGAATATTTCATAACTATTAAGCTATTATTGTTAGTATGGTTATTAACACAGCGCTGACATTCGCTTCGTAAAATTCACCACTAATTCACTAATTTGTCATGGTGAAGTCATTGTATTAATTGGTAACTGTGCTTCTACTATTATCCCATAATGGATACTTTTTCATTGCTTGTGAAAAGATAGGCTCTTGATAAAGACTGCTTAACCATTGCTTTATATTTGGATAATCGGCTTGTCTAAACCATTGACGTTCAACATGCGAAAATTGTCGTATAAAAGGCAATATGGCGTAATCAGCTAAGCTCAATGTATCTGTCATTAAATACTTGTGATTAGACAGACGGCTTTCGAGATCAGATAGAAATGATTCACAAAGTTTACGATAGATTGTTACTTCTGGATTATAATGGCGAGCATCGGATTTATAGTGATCTAAAGCTAATATGTACTTATGATCATTTCTTGCTATAAGGCTAAGCATCTCAGCAAAGAAGTGGGGGGCATGAGTTAACAGTAAATTATGAGGATCATTTTTGTTCAAAGACCAGATCATGATTTCTAAACTTTCATCAATATAGTCACCATTTTCTAATACTAGTAAAGGTACCGTTCCTTTCTGTGTTATGTCTAACATTTCGGCAGGCTTTCGCCTTAAATCAATATCACGTTGCTCAAATTCAAGTTCAGCAAGTGCCAGACTCAACCTTGCTCTAATGGCGTAAGGACATTGTCGTAGTGTATATAAAATAGGTACTGACATATCTAAAACCTTCAACTTATCCCCTTTGTAATTGAGGGTAGTCTAAAATAGAGCATGGTGCGTATATCTATGTAACGTATTGTATTGATTCATTACCATAAGCTAACGAATTAGAGTATAAAGATCTGTGTTTACGATATGCTTACAATACATATAACATTTTAGCCTTGTTTTAATTTGATTCTGTGATGAGAGTAATACGGATGAATGAGCAGTTAGATCAATATATAACACAACAAAAACAGGCATTTTTACAATGTCCAATGCCTGATTTACAAGAAAGATTAACCGATTTAGATAAGATCTCATTATTAATTACGCAGAATCAACATGCTATTTGTCATGCGATTGCACAGGACTTTGGTCAGCGTTCGGCTTCAGAAACAGCATTGCTTGAAATATTTACCAGCATTGAATGTATTAAATATACACAAAAAAATCTGTCTCGTTGGATGAGAGTACAAAAACGTCATACCTCGATATGGTTTCAACCTGCTAAAAATAGAGTGATACCTCAACCTGTTGGCGTTGTTGGTATTATAGTGCCATGGAACTATCCCTTATTTTTAGCTATTGCGCCTTTGGTTGCCGCGATTGCTGCGGGTAATTCAGTGATGGTGAAGATGTCTGAAAACTCCCCAGAGCTCTGTCGATTGCTACAACAGTTATTTACAGATACATTTTCGTTAGAAAAGGTTCGCTTTATTGCAGAAGAAGGCAACACAGGTAAAGCATTTTCAGCATTACCGTTTGATCATATAGTCTTTACGGGCTCAAGTGCAACGGGCAAAGCTGTAATGGCAAATGCGGCGAAAAACCTTGTACCAGTGACCTTGGAGCTTGGAGGGAAATCGCCAGCCATTATTGCTGATGATTATGATCTCAATAAGGCATTAGAGCGAATTTTAGGCGGAAAAACGTATAATAGTGGTCAAACATGTGTAGCGCCAGATTACCTGTATGTTCCTGAGGCTTTGTTACCAGAAGTTGTAACAAAAGCAAAAAAGATTATAGCTAAGCGCTTTGTCGATATTAACCACCAAGATTACACATCAATTATTGATAGTCAGTCCTTTGAACGATTAGTGACGACTTTAGAAGATGCAAAAGCGAAAGGGGCCGATATTTATAACTTGATCCCCAATTCATCTCCTGATATGAACTCGCGTAAATTCCCACTCCACCTTGTTATTGGAGTGGATGAGAGTATGCAAGTCATGCAGCGTGAGATTTTTGGTCCTATTTTACCCATCCTTGGCTATCAGTCGATAGAGCAGGTTATATCATCAATAAATAAAGGTGATAGGCCACTGGCTCTATATCTCTTTTCTAACAATAAAGATATACAACAAAAGGTTATTCAGCAGACGCGTTCAGGTGGCGTCACAATTAATGATGTAATGTTACATGTGGCGCAAGATGATTTACCCTTTGGTGGTTCCGGCCATAGTGGGATAGGTCATTATCATGGAAAAGAAGGCTTTGAACGTTTATCGAAGATGCGCCCTGTAATGTATCAAGCGTCTTTTTCAGCATTGAAGCTATTATATTCACCGTATTCATCATTAGGTAAACGCATGATTAACTTTATTGTTAATCGAAAGTTTGGAAAGTATGACTGATTGCATTACTAATAACGTAATTTATGTGGGCTTTTGGCAACGTGTAGTCGCGACGATTGTTGATACATTGGTTGTTTCATTAGTCACGGTACCATTATTGTACAGTTTATACGGTGATTTCTTCTCGACTGGGTCGAGCGCTACTTTTGATCCTGCGAGCTTACTCGTTAATTATGGTCTGCCATTTATTGGCGTGATGCTTTTTTGGTTATACAAATCAGCGACACCAGGGAAAATGGCAATAAAATCGATCATTGTTGATGCGACAACAGGGGATAAACCGACGGTTAAGCAATTTATTATTCGTTATTTATCAGCAATCCCTTTAGGAATAGGCTTACTTGCCGTTGGCTGGGATAAACGAAAACAAGGATGGCATGATAAATTAGCCAATACGGTTGTTATCAAGAAATCTAAATAAAAGATCTTTGTTGGATATAAATAACGAGATAATAAAAAGCCCTTAACGATGAGAATGCTAAGGGCTTTCTTTTATCTATGTTCAGCGAAACTAAAAATTATTTCTTAGTGTATGCCGCAATGATAACCATTTGAACGCCGTCTGCACGACCTTGGATATGAAGAGGGTTATCAGTTAGGCTGATGTTACGTACCGGAGTACCACGCTTAATTACCATGCTAGAACCTTTAACTGGAAGGTCTTTGATGATTGTTACGTTGTCACCAGCTTGTAGCTTGGCGCCGTTTGCATCAAGTGTTGGAACAGAAGCTTGTTCTTCTTCAACAAGGCCTTTATCTGCCCATTCTTTAACATCATCTTCTAGGTACATCATGTCAACTAGGTCCATTGCCCAGTCAGTTTTTGAAGATAGACGCTTAAGTTGACGGTAAGCCATTACTTGTACAGCTGGAACTTGACTCCACATAGAGTCGTTTAGGCAACGCCAGTGGTTTTCATCTGTTGTCTCTGGAGCTTCAAGCTGACCACGGCAAGTATCACAAAGGTATACACTACAGCCTGCGCTCTTATCTTCAGACGCTGGAACTGCGTATACAGCTAGGTTATTTTCAGAAGAACATAGTTCACATTTTGATTCGCTACGATCTTTTAAAGCTTGTTCGATAGTCATGGGAATTGTCCATAGAGTGATTGTGGGCACATTATGCACATCAAATAATCATAAGGGAAGAAAACAAGCGTGAGATCACGAAATATATAGTACATCAGACTGTTTAGTGTCCAAAGGAAGAAAAATATCATAGGAAATTATCCAAGAGACAACTAAAAAGTAATCAGATTTTAACCTTTTTAACCAAAGCCAAAGTTATGTTTACGATGTCGTATTTATTTAATGGGCATGATTGCTAAAATTGCTGCTTTAAGTAATAGATATTATTATTTCAGGTTATGAATGGTGTCACTTTTTTACTTCTTACTTCTGCTCGTTTGGTCATAATTTGTTACTTTATAAGCCTAATTAAAAGGAAAATAATTAAGAAGGCTTGTATGAATAAAATGACAACGTTTGGGCTAGCTATTGCGGGAATACTGTCTTTTCCTCTCACTGCAACAGCATCAGAAAGTGATATTAGTGCATATATTATTGGTGGTAATCAGGTTCAAACAAATCCTGAAGAGTTATCAACTGTGTATATTCAAGCTGGGACTTGGGAATGTACTGGAAGTTTAATTGCTAAACGTTGGGTATTAACCGCAGCACACTGTATAAGAACGGGCCCGCAAAATGCCTCATTGCAAACGATACCTACAGAAAATATTAAAATTTATGCAGGTGTAACAGGGCGTTCTGATTTTGAGCCGGACAATACTTATCAGGCTGTTGAAGTTATTGTGCATCCAGATTATTTACCTGAACCTTTAAAAAATGAGGATGGTAGCCTTGATAGTAAAAATAACACTAAATTTGCTTACGATATTGCTTTAATAGCTGTATCTAGAAACATAGACACGGCGAAGATTGTTTCTTTACCTACAGAGCAAGAAGCCTTTGAAATTGAAACTGCGTTAAGTGAAGAAGATGGTAAGTTACTGGCTCAAGGGTGGGGGCGTACAGCAACGAATAATGAAGGTGGATCTGATGTTTTGATGGAAGTAAATCTCAGTTATTTACCAATGAGCCAATGTTATTTGCAATCACCGGGAGAAAATTGGTTCTCTAGCCCTGCAGATACATTAAAGATGTGCACATTTGAGAAGGATGATCTTATGGGGGTATGTTTTGGAGATAGTGGGGGGCCTCTTTATTATCAAAGTACTGCAGGAGAAACTGTTCAATTAGGAATTACCAGTTTTGGTCTACCGCCATGTGGAACTGATTCACCTGATGTCTATACCCGTGTAGGTGCTTACGATGACTGGATTAATAACGTAATTGCAGAGAAAACACCAATACTTAAAGATAATAGCGATAACGGTGGTGGTGGCGGTTCTGTTGGTGCAGGTTTAATGATGTCATTACTGGCAATGGGCTGGTTACGAAGAAAGCGTAGCTAATAACTATTGAAACGAGTTGCTGTGGACTTGATTTAATATTTTCTATGTTTGTTAGAACAAGTTACATAGAAAAAAGAAGCCTGTCGCAACTCGTTTATCTTTCTAAGCAAGCAATGAAGAGTATTCGGTATCATTAAATTAGCTGTATTTTAAAAGGATTTAATGATGGTGAACAAATTAGCTCATTCTTTGAGTGTCTGCATTGCTTTAGGGGTAAGTAGTTCTGTCTACGCTCAAACAGAACAGCAAAAACTCGTTCCTTATATTATTGGTGGTGATGAAGTCGCGGTTGCAACTGAAGATAATTTCATGGCGTCGCTGCGTATGAATAAAGCAAATGAATCACATTTTTGTGGTGCCACCGTTTTAAATGATCGCTGGTTAGTCACTGCAGCTCACTGCGTTGTTGGTGGCGGAGGAGCTGGAGCATCAGGCTTGGCAGTGGTAGCACCATCCGATATAACCGTTACCACAGGCCTTGTTGATAATGCATCAGCAAATATTAAAGATATTTATTCAGCGACTCATGTTGTTGTTCATCCTGATTATAACCCTCTTATTTTACTTCAAGTTTCAACAGATAACGGCGTTGATCTTGAAACCGAGATTATTAATACTGCATTAGATAATGATGTCGCGCTTATACGTGTAAACCGTGATTTTGATGGTGTTGGTAAAGTTACGCTAGCGTCAACCAGCTTAGCCGTGGAGCTTGATGATAAATTAAAGGCAGAGTGGAACGAGAAAAATCTTCCTGAAAATGTCAAAGTCCAAGGCTGGGGGGTAACAGAAGCAATATCAACGTCAGAAGATGAAGAGACGGCGGAAGAAAATAGCTTAGCTTATGAAGGTGATACTTCAGATACCTTGCTAGAAACAATGTTAGCAAGTTTCCCAATTGATAAATGTTATGAACGTTTTGAGTCTCAAGATCCTGCCGGTATTTTTATTGATAGCCCATCAAATACAACTAAACTTTGTACATTGCCAGCGCGTAAACTTGAAGGCCCTGATTTGCTCGGTCCTGATGCTTGTTTTGGCGATAGTGGCGGACCACTATTAACCCAAGATAATAATAGCAACTGGGTACAAATTGGTATTGTGAGCGGCGGTTCAGCAGGTGAGCCTCAATGTGGATCACTTACACGACCAACGTTTTATACCCGTGTGGGAACTTATTATGACTGGATCAATGAGTCTGTTGCTGTTGTACCAGAACAAGCAATCACATTGCCTGAATTTTTAGCCAAAGAAAAGGCAGACGCAGAAATGAACTGTAATGACAGTATTTCTGCTAATAACTGTAATATCACTGAAGATGATGGTGGAAGTGGCGGCCATATCGGTGCTTTATCACTTACGTTACTTGGAATGATGACTTACTTAAGGCGTAAAAAGAGCTAAATGACTCACTATTAATTTACACAAACCATCAGTACAAGCTGGTGGTTTTTTATGAATGATATTGA
Source organism: Photobacterium sp. GB-50 (assembly GCF_003026755.1). NCBI lineage: Bacteria > Pseudomonadati > Pseudomonadota > Gammaproteobacteria > Vibrionales > Vibrionaceae > Photobacterium > Photobacterium sp. GB-50. Next base: position 102,060 of record NZ_PYNX01000006.1, on the reverse strand, counting down.
TGAAATTACTTAGCATAAATTTATCAAAAGTTGTGTTGAATTATGAGTAATTAAAACGATTTATTCACAGTATTTTTATGTCATAAATAAAGTGAAATTAATAACTATTTAGAGTTAATAATTTCATTTTTTTTATTTAACCTTATGATTCTTATTGTTTAATTTTTATTTGTATAAGTCATTCTTGTTATAAAAATACCCATGGAATACGTATCATAAGGAGAAACAAATAGTCCCTATTATCCACAGAAGCTGTGTATAAGTCTGTGGGAAAAGCAGATAGGCTAGATTTGGTGCCGCCTCTGCTAAAGTCAAGAAGTTGTTAATGATAAAAATAGTGTAATTGATGTCCAATTGATTTAGTTCAATATATAGACATAAAACTAAATTTTTCCTTAAAAGTTAGCATCTTTACTCTTATGCAATTTCTTGTTGTAGCCATTCAGAAAGTGCCATCAACTCATCATAATCTTCTGAATGCGTGAGCAATAAGCCACAGACAATGGATATAACAGATTTGGCATTAAATGGATAACCAATTGCCGCTTGACTTAGGTCATTCATCATATTGTGGTATTGGGTAGGCGCATCATAGTAGACTTTGGTGATCACTCCAGCATCAACATTCAATTTCAGTTCTACGTGTCCCCATGAAAATTCAGTTTCTAATGATTCAATAAAACTAGGTGATTGACCGTAATTCCAATCCCAACTTTTCAGACGATAAAAATTTGTACTAAATTCGAACCAATCGGGATGCTGGTTATTTACAATAACCGTATTTTCGACATCAAGCTTTAGTGTTTTTTGAATACTGTCACTAATGTAATGACATAATTCATTATGTTCTAATGGACGAATATGTTGGTTAATAGAGGTATAAGATCGTTCAAGGTTTTGATGATTGAGAATAGAATAACGACTGTTCATGTACTTTGATATATCAGCAAGAGAGGTATTTACTCTTAAAGTAGTATGAAAAAATAAATATTCTTCAGAGACTGATAGCGCAGTATTAGAAATTTTTCTATTTTCAACTAAGCATTCAAGATTGTCAGAGACTGCGATATCTATTTTCAATGGCTCAAATGTACCTATTAATATTTTTTCAATTAAGCATTGTGTTAAATAATGAGTAGGGCCGATTAACGCAATATTTGTGTGTGTTAGATCTTGATAGATAGCACCGCCAATTGTATGACGCCTGACAATGTTAATATTTTCACGACGAAGTAGCTTCGGCTTACATACACGCCAAGGATTTTGGTCTTTTCCTATATTAACAGAGCGCTGATTTTGCCATAAAAAAGCAATAATATTGTTGCCATTCGCTTGTTTCAGTAATGTTTCTTCAATCGCTTGATTGAAGCTTGGATCGGTTGATTCTGAATAATAGATAGACAGTTTCATGAAATTATCTCTTATCATCAATCTTTGAATTATAAAAATACATTGTTGCATATACGCCAAGTTTAATTAAGTGAGATAACTAAAAATTAAAAGTATTTATATGAGGTACATCGCATTAGTTATTTTTAAATTTAAAAATACTGTCATTTAATACCAAATTGGAATTTAAACGGGATTTTATTAAAAATAATAAATACCTTTATCACTATTTAAATAATAAAGTGTGATCTTGATATTGATTCTGTTGTTAACTTTTTATTTAGAACCGCGAAATAAGTATATTCATACTTATCTTATTTAATCAGCTGCGGCGTGATTTAATCATAAATAGAAGCATGTTATGTCATTATCAATAGTACAGCGCACCATTGTCGGCTTTATAATAATGTTTATTCTTATTGCCGTAGTTGGAAGTATTAGTTATATCAATACCAGTCGAATCCATGATCGCCTTACTGATGTCACTGAGGTGTCGACACCTATGGTTACATCGGCAAGTCAATTACTCGCGAGCTTACGTGAAAATCAGCTATCAGTTGTTGATTACCGTACGACTCAATCATCGAACTTATTAAATGAGCGAAAAGAGGCGGTATTACAGGCTCAACGTGAATTTAACACTGCAAAACAACAAGCATTGCAATATGCTGTTGATGAGGAAGCGAGACTAAAGCTATCAACGGCACTTGCTGCAGCTGATAAATTTTTTGAATTATCACAAAAAACAATTAATGCGCATAATCAATGGATTGCTGTTAATGACCGATTGACAGAGCTTAATTTGTCGTTTCTTCGATTAGAAGATACTTATCAATGGTCTGCGAATTTATTACTTCAACGTGCGAGTGTAAAACGTTCTTTAAGCAATCGAGCTGAACTTATTACCAGTGGTATTAGTCGTGACTTAAAAAATGTCCGTCGTGCTAATAAAAATACTAACTTTGAAAAACTAAGCCAAGTCCTTGCTAAAGATATTGAATTAGCAAAACAAGGTTTAGAGCGCATTAATGTACCTGAAGATGTGAAAGCGCGTTATGCGCGTAATTTACAACGCGTCCATGATTTAGCATTGGGTAAAACAGGATTACTGGCGGTTATGGCTGAAAATAACCAGCTAGAAAGTCAACTGTCAGCTTTGAATCAACAGTCTAATCAGCAAGTTGTTATTACTCAAACAGCACTTAATGATTATATGCAGTATGCGAGTAGCAATGCATATAATAGTCGAAATGCTGCTGATGCTGCAGCCAACCAAGCGACGTACAGTATTATTATTGCCTGTTTGGTTTCAGGTGTTATTGCTTTAATTATTGCCTTTACTACGGCAAAAAGTATCCACACGCCATTAGCACGTATTAATGCGGTATTACGTAAGATGACAGCGGGTGATATGACTCAACGTACTAATTACCAATCTCAGTGTGAATTTGGTGCGCTGTCTCGCTCAATCGACCAACTGTCTGAAAGTATGGCTGATATTCTCACCAAAATTAACGATGGCTCTTTACAACTAGTAACAGAGGCAAATAAAACCGCTGCTACAAGTGAACAGGCGATGAGCCGTGTTGAAGATCAAAAACAACGTACAGATCAAGTAGCCGCTGCTATTTCTGAATTAGAAGTCAGTGCAAAAGAAATTTCACGTTCATCTGATCTTACTGTGAATGAAGTCAATGAAGTAAATCAGGCCGCGCAACAAGGGCGAGACTTAGTATTTAATAGTCGAAACATCACAGAGCAACTATCGATTGATATTACTGAAGCGGTTGATATCACACGCAAATTAGAAAGCTTTACGGTGAATATAGGTAGTATCTTAGATGTTATCCGCGGCATTGCTGAGCAAACGAATTTATTGGCACTTAACGCGGCGATTGAGGCAGCACGTGCGGGTGAGCAAGGGCGTGGTTTTGCTGTCGTTGCTGATGAAGTCCGTGCTTTAGCAAATCGAACTCAACAATCAACAGAAGAAATAAATGAGATGATCGATAACCTTCAGCACAGCGCTGAAATGGTAACTAAGGTCATGGCGAGAAGTCATAAACAAACGGAGCAATGTGTTGAACAAACACGTTTGACAGATGAAACACTACAAACGATAGCTGATCGTATGCGCGTTATTCTTGAAATGGCAGAGCAAGTTGCTCATGCAACCGAAGAGCAAATTTCAGTGAGTCAAGATGTTGCTGAGCATATTAATGGGATTGCGAGTGTTGCTTACAACGCAGAGTCAGAAGCGCGTGAGTCTGCAAACAGTAGTGAGTCGCTATCTAAACTAGCTGCAGAACAACGTCAATTGATTGAACGATTTAAGGTATAAATATGAAACAGAGAATGGCTTCCCCTTTTTATACAAAGGTTCAATCAACCTTATGTCGCAGTTTTGTTATTAGTGGTATCGCGTTAGCTGGTCTTTCACCACTATCGGTAACTGCACAACAGTATGATTCCTCATTAAAAGGTACTGTATTGGTTGATTCTTGGCGACAAGATGATGCGATTTGGAAAGATAAAATAATTCCAGCATTTAATAAGCATTACCCGAATATTAAAATCACCTATCGCTCACCAGAAGGGTTGACCTCATTTCTTGATGATTTGAATACCAATCTTGCCAATGGTAATGCTGGCGACTTGATTGCCTGTCGTCCATTTGATGGTTCGTTAAAGCTGTTTACGCAGGGGCACCTTAGCGATATTACAGAAATGGCTGGGATGGAGAACTTCCCGAGCTTTGCATTAAGCCCTTGGCAAACTGATTCAGGTGCACAGACCTTCTGTTTGCCTATGGCCTCTGTAATCCATGGTTTTTTCTACAATAAAGATGCATTTAAAAAACTCGATTTAAGTGTACCTAAAACAACGGCTGAGTTTAATCATGTGTTGAATATGATTAAAAACAGTGGTCAGTATGTGCCTTTAGCAATAGGCACGAATGATAAATGGGAAGCCAGTACGATGGGCTTTCAAAATATAGGCCCTAATTACTGGAAGGGCGAAGATGGACGATTAGGGTTGATTAATGGCACTGAGCGTTTTGATTCACCCAAATACCGACAAGTATTTCAGGAATTAGCGAATTGGAATAAGTTTTTAGGCAATGGTTATCAGACACGTAAATATGCCGATTCCATTGAATTGTTCAAAACAGGGAAGGCGGCTATTTATCCTGCTGGCTCTTGGGATATCAGCACCTTTACAGGCCAGCTAGATTTTGGCGTATTTCCACCTCCAGTAGAAAATCGCGGTGATGAATGTTATTTCAGCGATCATACTGATATTGGTATAGGGTTAAATACTAAAGCACAGAATAATCCAGCGGCAAAAGCGTTACTAGAATGGATGACAACGGCGGAGTATGCTGAGTTATTGACTAACTCTATTCCTGGTTTCTTCTCATTATCTAACCATTTCTTTGAAGTTGAAAACCCGATAGCGAAAGAAATGATGGGATGGCGTAATGAGTGTGATTCTACTATTCGAAGTGCTGCGCAGATTTTATCTCGAGGTAAACAGAGTTTTGAGGCTCAAATCGACCAAACCAGTGTTGCTGTGTTAAATGGTACAATGACACCAGAACAAGCTACACAGTTAGTTCAGGCGGGGTTAGATTCATGGTATGTGCCACAAAGAGAAGCAAAAGTTGCAAGCTTAATTTGCCAAGAATAATCAGATAAGCGTATTAAAAGCGATGCTCTAGAGATAGAGCATCGTTTTTTTGTTTGTAGCGGTAAGTTCTTAATTTTTCTTAATAGGATAGATGTTATAGCTATTGTTATCTGTTTAGCAGGTGATTAATATGCACATTCATTGTGTTTAGGTGTTGTATTGTGTCTAAGATATTAGTGGTTGATGATGACGTACAATTATGTGTGTTATTAACTGAAGTTCTCGAAGATGAAGGTCATGAAGTTAGTTGCGTTCATTGTGGTGAATCTGCGTTAACATACCTTCAATCAACAGGTGTAGATCTGATATTGCTGGATGTAATGTTACCTACTCTTGACGGTATGCAGGTTGCTCGCCGTATTTGTCAGCGTTTTGCAACGCCAATCCTTATGCTTACAGCACTAGGAGATGAAGCAACGATGCTTGATGGTTTGCAAGCTGGCGCTGATCAGTTCTTGGTTAAACCATTTAAAGTTGATGAATTGCTAGTACGTATATCGGCAATCTTACGAAGAGTGGGACTAGAGCGCCAGCGTCATTGTTTGCCCTCAACATCGGTGGAATTAGAAAGTCAGCTTTCTCGCTTACCGTTAACTGGTACAGAGCTCGATTTACTTAAATACTTAATTAAGAATAACGATATTGTCGTCTCAAAAGCCACATTACAAAAAGATGTTTTGAAGAAAGAGCTTAGCCCGTTTGATCGTAACCTTGATATGCATATCAGTAATATACGTCGTAAAATGGTGTTAGCAGGAATGTCTAAACAGCACATTAAAACAGTGCGTGGGAGAGGGTATAGTTACTCTTCATGTGTTTCGGAGTAATGCGTTTTCTTCAAATATAAAAAATAAGACGATACTCGATCGTCTTATTTTTCGGCTTAGATAATAGAGCCATCATTAATTCTTTAATACACGATTATCGCTAAAAGTGAGTAATTCAAGATTAAAAGGGGTCGCTTGCAGCTTAGGGTACTGCTGAGAAAATAATGTTTCATCACGTTGTTGATCATAACTATGCTGTAAATAGCCATAGCCACTTGGATACTCAAGATTCCAAAGTTCACTTTTCGCTATACGGCTAACGGCAAGAAACTGTCCAATATAGCTGGCTTGGTTGGCAGTAATTGAAAATGTAACATCCATTTTACCTATGTTTTTGGATATCAGCGTTTTATTACCATCTGACCCTTCAAGTTGAATACTGAAAATTTCGTATTGTCCTACAGGTAACTCAATATTAAACAAATGACCGCTAATTGTTGAATCCTCAAAATGTCCATCTTCATTGTTATTGGTGATCGTAATAATATTACCCTCTCCAATACTCAATTTATTGCTACTTAGAGGGCGAATGTTAATCGTTGTGAGCAGGTTTTTACCTGTTTTCGGCCATTCGGTATTAGCACCCAGAGTACCAACAAGATAACCTGTGGCTTGATTATTCTCATAAACAGAATCAGGAACAGAGACTTGTAAACCTGATGAGCAGCCGACTAATAATAATGTCAGTAAACAAATAATGGTCTTCATCATAGAACTTCCTTTTGCTGTGATGAATAGAGTTAAGAAGCATAATGTTAAATGAGTAAAATGCTAAGAAATAAACGCCATAACTATTGTCATGTAAAAATACAGTATCGTCTATCTGTGACGTGTTTTTTGTGACTAGGATAGGCTGAATTGCTAGTTACTATAGATAAAAAGAGAAGCAAGTGTTTAGGAGTATAAACAAGTGAATGTTTCTAAAGTGATACAAGGAAAGCATCGACTTCCTTTGCATAAGCAAAGCTTAGTTTTCCGACTTTTTTCTTATTTTACCGTAGGCTTACTGGTCATATTAGGGCTTCAGAATTTAGCAGAGGTCGCTTTAGTCAAAACATTGTTACATGTCCCGCAACAGGTTCAGCAAGACATTTTGAAGATGGCAGCAGAAGTTGAACCTTTAGCTGAAAACGGTGATCCGCAGCGACTTGCTGAGTGGGAGAGTAAACAAAAATATTATGCTTTTGTACTTTACAGTGATAACAAAGAGATAAGTACCCGAATAATGCATCCTCATTTTAAGTTTAAACTTAAATATGCTCGACCATTGAATTCAATTTTAGATTCTCGTGTTAATCAACCCATTTTTACGATACCTCTAAAAAATGGTAATAAATTGGTGGTTCAGTTACCTCATGAATTACACCCGGCCAAAAATTTTTCTTTGTATTTTGGTTTAATACAGGTAGTGATTGCTATTCTGATCACCTTAATGTTTTCGTTAATTATCGCACGCTATTTGCAGCGACCATTAGACACTTTAAGACAAGCGAGTCGTACCTTAGCGAATGGTGACTTCTCAGTGCGTGTCGCTCATGTTATGGGAGATAAAGTAAAAGAGTTTAATGAATTAGCGACTGATTTCGACAATATGGCCAATCAAATACAATTATTAACAGAGAAACAACGGCGTTTAATTCGTGATGTTTCTCATGAACTTCGAACCCCTTTGGCTAGGCATAGTTTATCATTACATTTAATTCGAAAGCGTACTTCATCTGAGCATTTGCATTTAGTGGATCGGTTAGAGCAAGAATCAGAGGAGATGAATGAACTTGTCACAGAGATCCTTGAATTCAGTCAATTTGAAAATGCGAAAGCGAATATCAAGCTTATTCCTGTCGACGTTCAAACGTTCTGTGAGTCAACGGTTGATCAATGCCTGCAGCTTAAAGCGCATGGTCAATCGATAATTAAAGATATTGATAGAACACTACCAATGGTTCAGACCGATGCGCGATTACTAGTACGATCAATTAAAAATTTAATAGGTAACGCGATTAAATATGCTGGAAGTGAAGCAAATATTACAATTCATACCAGTATAAGAACGAAGTCGGATAAGTCTTATGTTGTGGTATCGGTTTCAGATGATGGTGATGGGATACCTGAACAACATTTAAAACATATTTTTGATCCGTTCACGCGCATAGAAGGTGCACGAGACAAACAATCTGGAGGTTATGGTTTAGGGCTCGCCATTGTAAAAGAAGCGATGCAAGTCACTGGAGGACAAGTAGAAGCGGGTCGTTCAGATGATGGAGGTTTAAAAATATCGTTATTGTTACCAGCTATAGAAACAATAAAAAAGTAGTCTCAAGATAAAAATAAAAAAGTGATATCCTTTCAGGCTATCACTTTTTTTTATTATGACTTACAAGATTAAAAGTCCCATACAAAAGCCTAATTCTTTCTAGGAATAACATTATTGTGTTTCTCATCTCTTGATAATTACCGCCTATTGAATCAATAGATTTATAGTAATAGCCACCATCATTCAATTGATTTAAATTTACGCCATCGAACGAGATTGTGTTTCGTAAATAATTTTTTTTTGATTTAAATCAAATCTAAAATTTTGTTTTGGTGCAGTTTAATATTCTCGTTAAAGATGAAGAATTCCTGTTAATTTTTTGAGTGTTAAATGCTTAAAAAGAATTATATCCAATTTTAAATTTCAAATTTAACGAACCTATTTAATTGTCATTTAATGCTTAAAAGCTATATTGGATAGAGCTGAAAAATTAATGACAATAATACTAATTAAAATAATGAGGTAAACACCCAATGTCTAAATGTCCATTCCACAACACGCACGCGGTTAATCCGTCAATTAACCCTGGCAATGGTACTTCTCCAAGTGATTGGTGGCCTAACCAACTTAAATTAGACATTCTTCACCAGCATGATCGTAAATCAAACCCAATGGGTGAAGATTTCGATTACGCTGCGGAATTTAAAAAGCTAGATCTTGAAGCTGTAAAGCAAGACTTACGTGAGCTAATGACTGATTCTCAAGAGTGGTGGCCTGCAGATTTCGGACACTACGGTCCTTTCTTTATTCGTATGGCTTGGCACAGTGCTGGTACTTACCGTACAGCTGATGGTCGTGGCGGTGCGAGTACAGGTAACCAACGTTTTGCGCCATTAAACAGCTGGCCTGATAACGTAAACCTTGATAAAGCCCGTCGTCTAATTTGGCCTATCAAGCAAAAATATGGCAACAAGATCTCTTGGGCTGACCTTATTATTCTAACAGGTAACGTTGCACTAGAATCAATGGGCTTTAAAACATTTGGTTTTGCTGGTGGTCGTGAAGACATTTGGGCACCAGAGCTAGACGTTTACTGGGGTAAAGAAAAAACATGGCTTGCTGATGACACACGTTACGAAAAAGACAGCGAGCAACGTGATCTTGAAAACCCACTAGCAGCAGTACAAATGGGTCTTATCTATGTTAACCCAGAAGGTCCAGACGGTAACCCAGATCCACTACTAGCAGCACACGACATTCGTGAAACATTTGCGCGTATGGCAATGAACGATGAAGAAACAGTAGCGCTTATCGCTGGTGGTCACACATTCGGTAAAACACACGGTGCAGCAGATGCAGCACACGTAGGTGTAGAACCTGAAGGTGCTTCAATTGAAGAGCAAGGTTTCGGTTGGACATCAAGCTATGGTAGCGGTAAAGCTGGCGATACAATTTCAAGTGGTCTTGAGGTAACGTGGACAACAACACCTACGGAATGGGGTAATGGTTTCTTCCATAGCTTATTTAGCCATGAATGGGAATTAGAAAAGAGTCCTGCAGGTGCTTATCAGTGGATTGCTAAAGATGGCAAGCTAGAGTACCCAGATGCATTTGGTGATGGTATGCACCGAGGTACTATGCTAACAACTGACTTGTCTCTACGTTTTGACCCAGCATACGAGAAAATCTCTCGTCGCTTCTACGAACACCCAGAAGAGTTCGCTGATGCATTTGCACGTGCATGGTTTAAATTAACTCACCGTGATATGGGTCCTGTATCACGTTACTTAGGGCCTGAAGTACCAGCTAAAGTGTTCACATGGCAAGATCCAATCCCAGCGGTTGATCACGAGCTAGTAAACGATGCTGATATTGCTACATTAAAACAAGAAATTGCTGCATCTGGTCTATCAATCAGCGAGCTAGTATCAACAGCTTGGGCATCTGCTTCTACATTCCGTGGTTCAGACAAACGTGGTGGTGCAAACGGTGCACGTATTCGTCTAGCACCGCAGAAAGATTGGGAAGTAAACCAACCGGAGCAACTTGCGAAAGTGCTAAACGTACTTGAAGGTATTCAAGCGAACTTCGATAAAACAGTATCTCTTGCTGACTTAATCGTACTTGCTGGTGGTGTGGGTGTGGAAATGGCTGCGAAAAATGCAGGTCGTGACATCACAGTACCATTTACTGCAGGTCGTATGGATGCATCACAAGAAGAGACAGATGTTGAATCATTTGCTGTTCTTGAGCCAATCGCTGATGGTTTCCGTAACTTTGAAAAAGCGAAATACACAGTAGCAGCAGAAGAGCTATTACTAGACCGTGCACAACTATTAACATTAACAGCACCTGAAATGTCAGTGCTTGTAGCAGGTATGCGTGTACTTGGTGCGAACTACGACAACAGCGAGTACGGAGTGTTCACTGAGCGTAAAGAAGCATTAACTAATGACTTCTTCGTTAACCTACTAGACATGGCAACACAGTGGAAACCAACATCGGTAGACCAAGATGTGTTCGTAGGTACAGATCGTAAGACTGGCGAGCAGAAGTGGATGGCATCACGTGTTGACCTAGTATTTGGTTCTAACTCACAACTACGTGCACTTGCAGAAGTTTACGCATGTGCTGACTCAGAAGAGAAGTTCGTCAACGACTTCGTCAATGCTTGGGTTAAAGTAATGAACGCTGACCGTTTTGATCTACACTGTTAATCAAAACGCAAAGTTTCAATACTAGCCAATAGTATGAAATAGAAACTTAGCAATAAAAAACAAAGAGGCGCTCAATGAGTGCCTCTTTTTCGTTTAAGCATTATATACTGTTATTATTACGATAACTTCTAGCCACTCCCGATACCGTATGAAAAAACCTTATCCTGCTTCTACTATCCAAAACGTCATTAATAGCGCGATTTATCATTTAAACCTACGTGATCATTCCGAATATGAACTGCGCAAAAAACTTGAAGCAAAAACAGAGAATAAAGCGTGGGTTGAAACTGTACTTGAACAAATGAAAAGCTATGGTTACCTAAAAAGCGACCATGCATTTTCATTACATTTCTGCGAATTAGCCTTTAATAGCCAATATGGGCGCAAATACATCCAGCAAAAGCTTAAAACCAAAGGCATCGATGAACTCACCATAGAGCAAGTCATCACGGAAACAATGCAGCGAATGGCGATTTGTGAGCAATCGATGATCAATACTCGATTGGCACGTTTTAAAGACTTCTCAACCACATCGGCAGAGAAAGTCGTCAATGACTTATTAAAACGTGGTTTTAGTATGGAGGACATTTCTCGTGGTATTTCAGAACATAGCGCATCAGATACCTTATTGACCAAAGCACAAATCAAAGGCAAGAACGCCAATCTTGAAGCTGAAATGATCAAACTTGCCAAAAAGCTAAAAGGGCGCTCATTAATCGCGCAAGAGCTAAAAATGAAGCATGTTGATATCTCAGAGCTCGATAATGTACTAGATGAACTAACTGAATCAGGTGAAATAGATTTCTACTACAACTGCCAATTAGCTCTAGCCAAGAAACGTTACGATCTCACCGACTTTAAAGAAAAGAGCAAAGCTTATGGTTATCTATCAAGCAAAGGCTTTTCTAGTGATGAAATTAAAGAAGCAATCAATGCTGTGTTAGAAGAATAGAAGATAAACTTACCTATTCCCTTGTACGTATTATCACGCTAAGTCTGATCTATTTTTATACTGCTCTAAACTTTCTGGGTTGGCGATAGCACTTGTGTTTACAACATTTCGTTGGTGGATGGCATCTCTCACCGCTTTTTCTGCTATTTTCCCTGATTTAGTTCTGGGTATTGCAGAAACTTGTAATATTTTTGCGGGAACATGATGGGGAGAGCACTGATTGCGAAGTTGCGTGTTGATACGATTGATTAAGATATTATCGAGCGTTACATCTGGTTGTAGCTGAACAAAGAGAACAATTCGAACATCGTTTTGATACTGCTGTCCAACAACAACAGAATCGACGACTTCATGAAACGGATTGACTTGACGATAAATTTCAGCAGTGCCAATGCGAATACCACCGGGATTTAAGATTGAATCAGAGCGCCCATAAAAGGTGAGCCCACCGTGATGAGACACACTGACATAATCGCCATGATGCCAAGTGTTGGGGTAGGTATTCCAATAAGCATGGAAATATTTTTCCCCCTTTGGATCTTGACTAAATGCGATGGGTTGATTGGGAAAACTGTTGCAACAGACAAGTTCACCGCATGTATCAAAGATAGCTTCTCCTGCTTGATTAAATACATTAACGTCCATTGCTAAGGCTTTGACTTGGCACTCCCCACGCCACACAGCACCGATTGGATTGCCAATGGCAAAGCAACCACAAATATCGGTTCCGCCTGCAATTGATGAGAGCTGAATATCTTGTTTGATGTGCTTATAGACATAATCAAACTGCTCAGGTGCGAGTACTGAACCTGTAGAGCAAATGATAGCAAGTTGTGACAATGTCACGTACTTGTTCGGTATGATCTGCATTTTTTCTATGGTCTCTAAGTATTTGGCGGAAGTGCCAAATAAGCGAAGGTTCTCTTTGTCTGCCATTTTCCACAATTGATAAGGATCTGGGGATAAAGGCGATCCATCATATAATACGAGTGTTGCGCCTGATGCCAAGCCACTGACTAACCAGTTCCACATCATCCAACCGCAAGTCGTAAAATAAAAAATGGGATCGGAAGGTTTAATATTGCAGTGTAATTGGTGCTCTTTCAGGTGATTTAATAGGGTTCCACCGACAGAGTGAATAATACACTTGGGTTTCCCCGTGGTACCTGATGAATACAATATATACAGCGGATGATCAAAGGGCGTAGGAGTAAACGCTAAATCAGGGTAATGAATAACATCTTCCATTTCTTGCCATGTACTCACGGTGATATGAGAAGGTAAGGAAGGACTTTGTAACAGTAGTTTATCGATAGGATTTTGGTTTATATAAGGATAAACAATTAATTTTTTGACACTAGGAAGGGAAGATAAAGCCTCTGCCAATGTGGTTAAACTGGTTATTGTTTTGTTGTTATAAATATAGCCATCGGTAGTAAAAATAACTTTAGGTCGGGTCTGACTAAAGCGTTCGACAACACTTTCAGTCCCGAAATCAGGAGACGTGGATGTCCATACTGCACCTAAAGAGGTGGTCGCTAGCATAGCAATAACTGTTTGCGGAATATTAGGCATGTAAGCGGCAACCACATCGCCTTTTTGTACCCCTTGTTGTTGTAAATACTGTGCGACTATTGCTACTTGCTGGTGGAGTTGTTGCCAAGATAGTCGCTGCTGGGCATGTTGCTTATCTGTATCTTTAAAACTGTGTTCGTTATAAAAAACAATTGCATCTTGTTGGCTTAGCTTCGTGCTGTAAGCAAGTAAATTTTCGGCGAAATTGAGCGTGGCATCAGGAAACCAGCGTTGATCTTTATTGGGAATAGGGCTGTGTGTTGGACAATAGACAATGTTTTCACCTTGGTTGCCAATTACATTGCAAAATTGCCATAGCTGTTGCCAGAATTGATCACTATGTTTTATAGACCAGCGATGCAATTGGGTATAATCATGAAATAGACGTTTGTGTTGTTCACTGATCTGCACCATAAATTGATACAGCAAACTATTTTGAATGCGTTTTCGACTTGGCTTCCAGAGACATTGCTTATAATCATCAGTCATTAGTATGTTCTCCGTCCTTCTTAAAATGCGCTATTTTTGTTGAAGAATTAAAGATGAGGTGCTGCTTTGATGAAAGGCTCAAGCTGGTTACAGTGTTTTTCTATAGCGTTAATGGTTGGAAAATTTGATAAATCAATATTAAAACGTCGGGCGTTATACACTTGAGGGATCAAAAATATATCGGCTAAGGTTGGGGCAAGTCCAAAACAGAACTTTTCAGGGTTATTGTTACTGGCAAGCTGCTGTTCTAATGCTGTAAAACCTTGATCTATCCAGTGGTGATACCATTGTTGTTTTTGTTCTACTGTAACGGTTAATTTGCGTTCTAAATAGTTGAGTACACGTAAGTTATTTAACGGATGGATATCACAAGCGATGGATAACGCAAAGGCTCGGCATTGCGCACTTTCTATGGTGTTACAAGGCAGTAAACTTGGTGTTGGATAACATTGCTCAAGATATTCGATAATAGCGAGAGATTGATATATGTAACATTGGTTATGCTCAAGTGTAGGTAATAAACCCGTCGCATTCATGTTTTTGTAGTGGCGACTGTTTTGCTGATTATCAAGCAGCGAGATCGGCACACAGGTATAATCTAGCTGCTTAATGTTTAAGGCAATTCTTACTCGATATGAGGCTGATGAGCGAAAGTAATCATATAGGGTAAATGCCATATTCAGCTCTCTTTGAGTAATTAAGGTACTTGAAGTTAATGCTTAATAAAGGGAATAACGGCTTGTTCAATAGCCCCAAAAATAGAATGTTTATCAGCATCAAACATTTCTATTTTTACGCTATCACCGTATTGCATGAAGGGAGTTTGAGGCTCGCCTTGTTCTATCATTTCCAGCATTCGTTGTTCAGCAATACAACAAGAGCCAGATAACCTATCTACGTTAGAAACTGTTCCTGAACCTATGATAGTGCCAGCGGTTAATGGACGACTTTTGGCAGCATGATGAATTAATTGGGCAAAGTTAAATGTCATATCAACACCTGCGTTGGGGTTACCAAAGAGCTGCTGATTTAAGTGAACATAAAGTCGATTATTGACCTTGTTCTCTTTCCATGACTCGCCTAACTCATCAGGTGTCACCGCGACAGGAGAAAAAGCCGATGAAGGTTTAGATTGAAAAAAACCAAAGCCTTTAGCCAGTTCTGTTGGGATTAAATTTCTTAGCGACACATCGTTAACAAGCATTAACAGTTTAATGTGTTTCTCAGCATTTTTTACGCTTGTCGCCATAGGGACATCATCTGTAATAACGGCTATTTCAGCTTCAAAATCAACGCCCCAATTAAGATCTTCAACTTCGATGGGCTGTGTAGGGTTTAAAAACTGATCTGACATACCTTGATATATTAAAGGGTCTTGCCAAAAGCTTTTTGGCATCTCTGCACCTCTTGCTTTGCGCACCAACTCAACATGATTAACGTAGGCACTACCATCTGCCCATTGAAAAGCGCGAGGAAGGGGAGATGCACAATGCATTGGCTGAAAAACAAAACGATGCTCAAGCATTTTTCTATTTAGTGCGTGATAAAGATCATTAAGAATGGGTTCAACATCAGCCCAATGGTCCAGTGCATATTGCATGGTAGGGGCAATATGTTGAGCTGATACCGCCCATTTAAGATCGCGAGAAACGACAATGAGCTTTCCATCTCTACTTTGTTGTAATGAAGCAAGTTTCATTGTTGTTATCCTTACTTTTATTGTTATTCAGGATGTTGATGACGTTGCCATGACGCCACATAATTATGTAATTCAACCTCACTAACATTGGGTGCAATATCGAGAGGGTTTCGAGTATCTATCATTACTGCTACTTCATCGATAAATGTTTTAGGTGCTTGTTGGCTTTTTATTAAAGCGTTAGGGTGTGGACCATGTGGAAATCCGCAAGGATGAAACGTGATCATGCCGGGTTTAATATTGTCTCGACTGAAAAAATCGCCATGGTGATAAAAAATCACTTCATCATAATCATTATTACTGTGAAAAAAGGGCACTTTTAAAGCGTTAGGATCGCTTTCAACAGGACGAGGTACAAAGGTACACACAATAAAATTATCACTGACAAAGGTAGAGTGTGCTGATGGTGGAAGGTGATACCGATGGCTCATGAGTGGGCGAATGTCACGCCAATTAAGTTTTAGTACCGTTAGATTTCCTTTCCAGCCGATGCTATCTAAGGGATTAAACGGGTAGCAAATTGTATTAATTTGGTTACGCGCTTTTAACAATACCTGCCAATTATCTTCTGTTTGTTGTACTTTAAATGCAGCATTGATTTTAGGGTATTCAAGTATTGCGGGATCAAAGAGGGCATGTTCACCGACAATCCCATGATCAACACTTTTAAAACTGTTATTGGTTGCTTCAATCATCAACAAAGTAACCGTGTTGGGCGTTTCAATTCGCCATGTTGTAGAGCGAGGAAGCACAAGGTAATCCCCTTCATTAAAAGGCAGATGACCATAATCGCAATACAAATCTCCACTACCTTGATGAACAAACAATAATTCGTCACCATCACCATTTCGCACCAGATGATCCATACTTTTATTGGTTTGCCAAACACGCAGTTTAATATCGCTATTGGATAGCAGTAGTGGTGCATCCCAAGGTGTATCCCCGATTTGGGGCAAAGCTAAGGCATCAAATGCTCTTGGTTTATGCTCACCACACCATGAGACCCAACTTGTTGGCGGATGTTTATGGTACATGTGCGTTGCTGGGCCAAAAAAACCTTCTCGACCGCATTCGCGTTCGAAACTGTCATTGGGTAAGTCACAATGTGCTTGTTTGCTTGATAGCCCTTCAATAATTGGAAACTGAAACCATTTATGCATTCCTTGCCTCATTATTTACTCTTGCTATCACTTAACTGTGGTTGAAAGTGCAGAAATCGCAATATTATTGATTAGATGCAGAATGAAAGATGTTCATTCTTGTTTACATTTTTTGCATCATTAATCAGATTAAGTGTTAGTCAAATTAGGCATTAAAGCCTGTTTTTTAGTGATAAAAATGGCTGATAATAAGGATCACTTCTAATATTTATAGAGTTAATAATAAAAATAATAGTGTCGGTTGGTGGTTAGTCTATAAACGGAGGCTATTATGCAAAAGAAACAGAGTAGTAATCCGACAAAGCATTGTTATGTCTCAAAGCCTGTAGATCGTAATGGGGTTATTACTTGGAATGAAGAAGAAAATGCTATTTGGCATCATCTTATAACTCGCCAACTTCATTGTGTGCAAGGCAAGGCATGCGATGAGTATATAGCGGGTTTAGCTGAATTAGATTTACCTCACGATCATATCCCTCAACTAAAAGAAATAAATCGAGTATTACTCGATACCACAGGTTGGCAATGCGTTGCTGTACCTGCCTTAATAAGTTTTGATCATTTCTTTTCTTTACTCGCACGCAAGCAATTTCCTGTTGCCACCTTTATTCGTACTAAGGCTGATATAGATTATTTGCAAGAGCCTGATTTTTTTCATGAAGTATTTGGACATTGCGCAATGCTAACCAACCCATATTTTGCACAATTTACGCATTTTTATGGAAAACTCGGTGTAAAAGCGACGCATGAGGAAAGAGTTTATTTAGCTAGACTATACTGGTTTACGGTTGAATTTGGTTTACTAAATCAAAATGGTAAATACCAAGTTTATGGTGGTGGTATTTTATCATCGCCACAAGAAACACATTACGCGACGGTCAGTACCATACCGCAACGTGTTGCTTTTGATCCTATAGAGGTAATGAGAACGCCATATAGAATTGACATACTACAGCCTAAATATTTTGTATTGCAAAGTATGGAGCAACTTTACCAAGTGACTAACCAAGATATTTTCGGGTTGGTAGCAGAAGCACAGCGAAAAGGATTACGCGCTGCCACCTTTAGCTAAAAGGAAACGATTAATGACGAGTTTAGATAAATTGAAATGTGAAGCATGCCATTCAGGCTCACCAAAATTAAGTGATGATATTTTAGCTGAATACATGGCGACATTACCAGAATGGCAAATTATTAATCCTAACGGTGTAAATCGTATAACTCGTACATTTAAATTCAGTAATTACAAACAAGCGTGGGAATTTAGCAATAAAGTGTCGCAATTAGCAGAAGAAGAATTTCATCATCCGACGCTTGTTTTAGAGTGGGGAAAAGTAACAGTAACATGGTGGACTCACGACATTAAGGGGATTCATTTAAATGATGTTATCTGTGCAAAGAACACTGAAAAATTGTATTTGAGTTAAATCCGCATAAATCGTGCGTATATCATTTATTTTCTTGTTATAATACGATGTTTTAAATCGGATTTTGCATTAAAAATAAGGCTTTATTTATTTTTCTAACTTAAAGTTTCTTGCTCTAAATGCAATGAAGGAAGACAATACGCGCCTGTTTATATTTAGTATGTTTAGGTTTTGTCTAAGCAACACTACTTTTACTGTGTCTCGCTGTTTTAACATTTATTAAATGTATTCAACAGTCTGGTACGATTGCAGTAAGAATAGCGATAGAAAGAAATTAACAATGACAACACAAACGCCACAGCAACAAACTCCATCAGAATTGATGATCGCTTGCGAAGAATGCGGATTGGTAGTCGATATCCCAGATATCAAAGATGGACAAAAGGCGGACTGTCCTCGCTGTGGACATACCTTAGCGAAAAGAATCATCATGCCATTTCATCGCCCTTTAGCGTACGGTCTTGCATGTTTGATTATGTTGGTACTCAGCCTTTCTTTCCCTTTTCTTTCATTTAGCGTGAATGGAATGGGGCAACAAATCATGCTGCTGAATGCCGCAGAAACATTACAGCATTTTGAGAATAGCTTCCTTGCATTACTGTTGATGTTAACCGTATTGGTTTTTCCTGCGGTCTACATCATATTAGTCATGTATCTCTATTACCGTGCAGCGCATGTTAAACGAATTGGGTATGTACGCGGTAACCCTGAAACTATAAAGCTGTTGTGCCGAATATTATTTAAAATTCAGCCTTGGCTAATGGTAGATGTATTTCTCATTGGCGTATTAGTCAGTTTGGTTAAAATTTCAGCGTTAGCGCATATTGGAATGGGATACTCATTCTGGGCATTCTGTATTTACAGCGTTTTGGTTGTAAAATGTGTTTCATTAGTTGATCGAACATGGTTGTGGGATCAGTTTTTTGTCATGAAACACATAGAGGGGGTACATGATGGCGACACACATTTATCAAATAATCATGTGGGATGCCATGTTTGTAATCAAATAAATCCTCTGCCTAATAGCCATCATGCCAAATGTATTCGTTGTGAAAGCAAGCTTCATGGTTTCAATCCATCACATTCATTACAGTATTCATGGGCTTATTTAATCGCTTCGATTATTTTTTATATTCCGGCAAATTTGTATCCTATGATGTATACCGTAAGCCTAGGACAAACCGAAGGTTCCACTATCATGGGTGGTGTGGTGATGTTATGGAAAATGGGGTCTTGGCCAATCGCGGTGGTGATTTTTATTGCCAGTATCTTCATTCCTATGGCAAAAATGTTTGCCTTAGCGTGGCTTTATTACTGTGCAGGTAAAAAGCCGAATGACTCAACACGAGAGTCTGTAAAACGTTTAAAAATCTATCGTATGACAGAATTTATCGGTCGATGGTCTATGGTTGATATTTTTGTTGTCGCGATATTAGTTGCACTTGTGCAGTTGAAAAACTTGATGGCTATTTCACCAGGACCTGCTGCAATCTGCTTTGCAACAGTAGTGGTATTTACCATGTTATCGGCAATGAGTTTCGATCCTCGGGTGTTTTGGGGTGAAAAAAATAAAATTAATTATGGTTCAGAGTTAAACACTACTGAATCTAATCAGTAGTCACTAGCCAGTATTAACGAGAAACAGAAAATGAGTGATAACCAGCCAAATGAGGCTAAAGTACAAAACCTGAAGCAAGTATCTGCAATTTGGATCATTCCTGTTGTGGCTTTGGCTATTGGTATTTGGATGTTTGTTCAATATCTTAATAGTAAAGGGCCTGAAATAACGATTCGCCTTCCTAATGCCTCTGGTATTGAAGTGGGTAAAACCGCGATTAAATCTCTAAATGTGAAAGTCGGTGTTGTCACCAAAGTTCAGCTAAGTAAAGACTATAGCTATATAACAGTGACCGCACAGATGGATAATGATACAGAGCGTATGTTGAAAAACGATACTAAGTTCTGGGTTGTTAAGCCACGAATTGGCAAAGAAGGAGTGTCTGGTTTAGATACGCTTCTTTCTGGTGCGTATATTGAAATGCAACCAGGCCAAGGTAAAGATGATAAATATCATTTTAAAGCGCTAGAAGTCCCCCCTGTTGCACCTGCGGATGCGAAAGGATTACGTGTTGTACTGACAAGTCATGAAGCCGGTAAATTGAGTGTTGGTGACCCAGTATTATATGATGGCTTTACTGTTGGTCGCGTTGAGAAAACGAGCTTTGATATCAATAGTAAACTAGCTAATTACCAATTGTTTATCTTTGAACCTTATAATCGACTAGTACGCACAACCAGTAAGTTCATTATGCAATCTGGTATGAATGTACAAATGAGTGCTGAAGGTTTTAACGTCAAGATTGGATCATTGGAATCGTTAATTACTGGTGGTGTCACATTCCAAACACCATCTGATGATCAAGGTATGGCTCAGAATAAACAATTAAAACATTACCGTTTATTCGATAGTGAGCAAGATTATCACGAGAAAATGTACGATAAGTACTTAAACTTTGTCATGTTATTTAAAGAATCCATTCGTGGTTTGAAAGCGGGAGCACCGATTGAATACCGTGGTATTCAAATTGGTACGGTACAGAAAGTGCCATTGCGTTTACCAAACAGTGAAGAAGGTTTTACAAGCGAACAAATCCCTGTACTGGTACGTATCGATTTAGGTCGAGTATATAACCATTCAGATGAGGGTACATTGGATAATCTGCGTGTAAATCTTGAAAAAGAGTTTAAGAACGGACTTCGTGCAACATTGAAAACCGGTAATTTATTAACAGGTGCGCTATATATTGGCACTGATGTGTACAAAGGCGAGAAACCTGAAAAACTGGCTAAATATGATGGTTACGAAGTCTTTCCAACTAAAGCGGGCGATCTTGCTGAAGTGCAGAAGCAGTTAACTAATTTACTCAATAAATTTAATAAACTTCCTGTAGAAGATACATTGAATTCAATGACTGCGACTTTAAAGGCATCTGAGAAAACAATGAATTCAGCAGCGCGTGTTACACAAGATCTTGATCGTATTCTTAAGCAAAAAGATACTCAGACATTACCGTCTGATATTAAAGCGAGTTTGAAAGAGATCCAAAACACCTTAAATGGCTTTAGCCCAAATGCAGCAGCGTACCAAAATTTACAAGGTGCACTTGTACAATTTGAGCAAGTGATGACGGAACTACAACCCGTACTTCGTCAATTAAATGAGAAGCCAAATTCATTAGTGTTTGGTGATGAGAAAGCGAAAGATCCTATTCCAGTTGGAGGCCGTAAATAATGAAAAAGTGGTTATTAATTGCAGCGGTAGCGCTTGCTGGAACAGGATGTAGCTCAACAGAACCGGCATTAAAAACATATATGTTACCGATGCCAACCAGTGCGAATACGGCACATAACATTAGTAATAAATCATTGTTAATTGTGCGCCCTGTTGAAGTTGCGGCACATCTTGCTGGTACTGGTTTAGTGTATCAAACCAGCCCCACTGAAATTGTTGAAGCGCAGCAAAACCTTTGGGGTGAATCACTGAGTACGCAGTTAACGCGTCGAATCACATTTGATTTACGCCAAAAACAAACTAAGTTTTGGGCAACACAGCTAACACCAACATTGTCTACTGCAGGTATACCACGCTTACAAGTGCGTATTAACCAGTTTAATGGTGTTTATAGCGGTGTTGCTGAAGTGGCAGGTGAATGGTTATTGATTAATGGTAATGGCGATTTACAAACCGTACATCCATTTTCATTCCGTGTACCTTTAGCAAAAGATGGTTATTCAGCGCAAGTGGAAGCACTGTCTAAAGGTGTGGATGAGTTAACGACTCAGTTAGCACGCTCTATCAAGTAGTTTTTGAACAGTAGAGTAAATATTAAGCCGACGTTAAATACGTCGGCTTTTTTATTTTTAAGAATATGAGATTCATTATTGTAATTGGCTTATTTAAATACTAGGGTTTTGTCTTTGATTTTAGAGAGAAAGATGAAATGAAAAAACTAAATGGTTCCTGTTTATGTGGCAAGGTGCAGATAGAAGTGCCTGATGATTTTGAGTATATGGGGAATTGTCATTGTTCTGAATGTCGTAAATTTACGGGGTCAGATTACTCATCGGTGGGAGGATTAAGCTCAGAGAAATTTCGCTTTAAGGCAGGTGAAGATGCTGTGTCGATATTTCAAAAAAGTGAAGAAACGGAACTCGCTTTTTGTCGAATCTGTGGTTCAAGTTTGTTTTCAAAGAAACTAAAAACAAACAAGCATAATATTCGTTTAGGGATTTTAGATGATATTCCAACGCATAAGCCGAGTTTTCATATTTTCACGTCATCTAAAGCACCATGGAATGACATAACCGATAACTTAATACAGTTTGAGAAAGGCCCTGTTAAATAGCGTATAGATAAACAAGGAAGACAATTAACAAGGAGATAACTGATGTATATCGGTGAAGTGTCTAAATTAACAGGAGCGTCGGCCAAAGCAATACGCTTATATGAGTCGTTAGGCTTGTTGGGAACAGTAGTAAGAAAGGGGAGTTATCGTATTTATGATGATAACCATGTTAGAACCGTTACTTTGATTAAAGGTGCAAAATCTATCGGGGTTAGTCTTGCTGAATTTAAGAGGTTGTTAGGAGATAAAAACGCGCTAAGTTGTGATGTTGTAAGCACATTTCTTGATCAGAAAAGTAGAGCAATAGAAGAGCAAATTAACCAATTTCACCGGCAGCAAACGATGATCCAAATATACTAAGACAATATTAAAAAGTGTTTAGAATCGAATTGGTTTTTCCCTACAGGGCAAGGTGTAAACTGAGCTTAAAAAGGGAAAGATATTTATGTGTATTAAGCTTTAATAGTAAATAGAAAATTATATTTTAGGGGGAGTAAACGAAGATTTTTGTGTTAGACATGTAACTAATCCTAAATGAACATAAATACATAGTTATACGTGATCGAAACAATGAAGTAGTGTATTAGCATTCTAACACCATGAACTTATTATTTTAGACGATGTAATTATTTTCTATATTTTATTTTTTATACCAAGAAATATAATCAAAAATTCAGCCAAAAATAAGTTTAGTAGTCAATAAATACTGGTCTTATTTTAGAGGTTTACCAATATGGTTGTCAGACTTATTAGATATTAATCCGTCATTATATTGATGTAGTTGTAATTGGCTAAAATAGTGATATCACTACTTTCATAGAGCTGTTAAAAACAAAAGATCTTAGTAAAAATGTTGCGAATATGTGTTTATATTTCCGTGATTTTCACATTTTATCTTATAGTGTGAGTATACTGTCAATAAGAATATTATTTCTTTATTCTGAAATATGACGTGAGTGGCTCATGAAACAGTATATTTCTCTTAATATATTTATCTTGGTGTTTTTTATAACTGCTTGTAATAATGACAATAGCGTTACAGATACAGTAACTGATAACAATAGCGTGTCAGTTATAGACACAGGAATTGATGACAATAGCGCCTCAGTTATTGATACAGGAACAGATGCAACTCAATCAGGTAAAGCAACCGTCTCTGGTACTGCGGCTGTTGGTGCTGGTTTAAAAGGACATTCTTTGGATTTGTTTGAACTCGATCCAACTAATAGCTCTCAACCGAAATTATTAGAAACAATTACGCTAGATGAGTCGAGTAAGTTTGAAGTTTCAATCCTAATGTCGACGGATACGAGTTCAAGAGTGTTCCTTGCACAAGTTAAAGATTTAGAATCACCTGATACTGTTGTTATAGAGTCAATTATATTTGGGCAAGACTTTGATAAATCTGTAAAGATAACGCCTTTCACCAATCTCATCGCAAAAAGCCTGCTTAAAAGTGAAACATCATTAGATTTAGCTTCTATGAGGCGAGAGTACGATCAAGTTGCCAGTAGTGTTGTAGCCATACTTAATCCTGTTGCAGAGGCGTTAGGCTCTTCGCTTGATATTGACTCTCTGTTGTTTGGTGATTTCTTTGTAGAATCAAGTGGTCATGATGAACTAATTGAAGCAGTCACGTTTGATTGTAATGATTCAAATTGTGCTGTTGATTTTGCAAGTGATAAAGTCAAAGAGAAAGTGATCGAGCTAGGGGTTGAAACTGAATTTACTATTAATGAGACATTAATAGATAAACTAATACAGGCGGGCTCTGCTCTTGATGAATTGAAAACTAGCCCAACCGCCGATTTTGACTTTACAGCAAGTATTAAAGAAGCAGGCCCTGTAGTGGTGCTCTTTTCATATGATGCTTCTTGGGGCCAACCAGGTGATTCATGGGCTGGATACAGCGGTAAGATCAAATTGATAAACCTTACCGACACCCCTTTAGATGTGGCAAATAAATCCATATCGATGATTTCAGAAAAGCTGAGCATGAGCGGTGCTTGGGGCGCCGAGCTTCAAGAGAAAATAATAGATAATAATAAAACCAAATACACGTTTACGATCCCTCATTACGCCCAGCCTTTGCAAAAAGATGAACACCGAGTCATTGGTTTTAATGGTAAAGGCATTGCATCGGAGGTAAATGACTTAACCCGCTGCCGCTATGAAAATGATAGCTGCATCATCAAATACGATGACACATTATCAACTTACGTTGGTGGCAGTTCTTTTGTGATTAGTGTCGATAGTGAGGAAGTTGTTGAAGATGGTGATATCACCGATGACGTTAACGAGAGTGGGGCAAATCTTGGCCGAGAACCAATTGTCGATGACCAAAATACAGTTATTGACATTACCTTAGAAAAATCTGGCTCACCTTGGTCAACGGGGTTTAATGGTGTGATCAAATTCATATCGCCAGTGGCGACCTCTTCTTGGACTTTGTCGTTTTTAAAGCCTGCTGATGTGAATGATATTAGCATGTGGTCACACGGAGGTGGATTACAAACGGTGGGTGGACAATCGTTTATCAATGTTAGCAACAAAAGCTGGAATGGCGTTTTGACTCCTAATATTGAAAATTCAATTGGTGCCAGTGTTCAAGGTAAGGGCACTTATGGCGTAATATCGAGTGATAGCTGTACTTTAACTCTTGATAGCACTAATTATCCTTGTCAGTTGATCGCTAACGAAAATGCAGCCAGTGTAGAAGATCTTTCTAATATTAATAGTGTTGGTATAACCCCAGCAGTTATCATTGATGATAATGAGACTGTCGATTCAGGTAACGAGTCTATTGTGGTCGACAATACACCCACAGATATTCCTGCTGCGTTGGTGAAAGGCAGTGGTGTGACTCAAAGTAAAACCCCAAAGAATATAACGTTTACTTCACCGAGTGATTTTAAAGGTAAAGTCGTTGCAGGTTATTTATCTGATTGGAGTGTATATGGTCGTGGTTTTGACGTTGAACGCTTACTAAAAGATGATACCTTTCCCTATAACAAACTGGTTTTTGCATTTTTAGCTATTTGTAGTGATCAAGGTTCGCTTTCTGGAAAAATTCGAGCGCAGTGTGCCGCGGAAGGTAAAAAAGATTTTGAGGTGGTCTTTTTAGATCCATGGGCAGACTTTGGTTTAAGCGTCAGTTCTCGCCAAAAGGGTAACCCTTATGTTGATGGTTTTAGTAAGGGGATTATTGAACAGCTCGATTACATTAAAAAACGAGTCCCTAACATTAGCATCTCAGCCAGTATTGGTGGCTGGACTATGTCAGAGCCATTCCATCGCATGGCAGCCAATCCGGTACATATTGCAACCTTCGTTAATTCATTAAAAGAATTACAAGATAAATATGGCTTTACTGGTTTTGATATCGACTGGGAATTTCCTGGTCATGGTGGTGCTTCGGGTAAATTCACATCAAATGATGGTCAATATTTTAAGGACTTGGTCTGTGCTGTGAAGGCAGGCCTTGGTGATGACATTGAAGTATCTAGTGCGGTAGGGGCAACGAAAACATATATTGATCATATCGGCGCATATTATAAAACCATCTATGACCAAGGCTGTCTTGATTACATTTATATGATGAATTACGACTACTTCGGCGCATGGGATGATAAAATTGGTCATCAAACGAGTGTGATGCCGTCCTCTTCACTAACAGGGGGAATACCTAATGACGATGATACACGGTGGAGTGTCAATGCCGCTATCAAGTTATTTGAGCAAGCCGGTTTTAAGCGTGATCGTTTATTGATGGGGATTGCCAATTACGGTCGAGGTTTTAAATCTCTTGATTTAACCATCAATCAGCAAGGTGCGCTTGGCGGGACGAAAACCTCTACATCACCATCGTCAGGTACGTTTGAAAGTGGAGTAGTGGAAGGCTACGATCTTTGGCGCAATGTAGCTGGTGAAGATCTACAGGGGCGTGGCGATTTTGCACTTTATAGCGATTTTGAAGCTCACGCTGATGTATATTACAATAAAATCACTGGTGATTACATTTCGATAGACACGCCACGCACCGCCTATATTAAAGCGAAGTTGGCTGATGTTTTGGGGTTAGCGGGCGCTTTCGTTTGGACTATTGAGCAAGATGATGGTCGCATTGTTACCGCAATGCAAGATGGATTTGGTCTTAATGGTGATGTGCCATCTGAGCGTGCGATAACCTACTCCGCCTGCGGTATTCCATTTAAAGATGACGAAGAGAATTTGTGTGCAGAGCTTTATAGTGGACTCAATAATTTCTCATCTGGTAGTGGTTCAGGTAGTAGCATTGCTACTATCCTCAACGCAGCCGTTAACCTTCCTTCGCCAGGACAAACTGTTCGTGTAATGGATGGTATAATCGTAGACATTGGAACTGGAACAGATACAACTCCAGCACCAGATCTAGATCAAAATGTGGTTCCTGATTCTCACATTATTTATCGTTCAGAGCTCAATCAACATCAAACGAATGCAGAAAGTGCATACAAAGAAAGTATTAATGCTGCTAAAAGCCTACTCAGAACACGGGATAATACTATTGTTGAGGCAGTCTCCCCACTAAATACAACTAACCCTGATAACGTCAAGCGTGTTGAAAGCATGTTTAATCAAAGTAATTGGGATGAATTGTTTTCTCACGCTGCGCCTGAATACTCTTATACTAACTTCTTAAAGGCTGTCGCTAAGTTCCCTGCATTGTGTGATACCTACACCGATGGACGTGATAGCGACGCTATTTGTCGTAAGTCACTCGCAACTATGTTTGCTCATTTTGTGCAGGAAACCGGTAAAAACTCTGAATATGATGGTGATACATGGAAACAAGGCTTGCACTACGTTCGAGAGATGGGATGGACTGAAACCTCACGAGATGGATACAACGGCAATTGTGATGTTTCTAGCGATTTTGCCAGTCGAGTGTGGCCGTGTGGTAAGTTTGAAAACGGTGACTACAAGTCCTATTTTGGTCGTGGGGCTAAACAATTAAGTTACAACTATAACTACGGACCTTTCTCTAACGCGATGTACGGTGATGTGTCTATATTGCTTAATAATCCAGAGATGGTTGCTGATACATGGCTTAATATCGCTTCCGCTATCTTTTTTTATGTGTATCCACAGCCACCTAAACCATCAATGTTGAGTGTCATTGATGGCTCTTGGACACCTAATCAAGCTGATATCGATGCAGGTTTAAATAACGGTTTCGGTATGACCATTCACATAATAAATGGTGGGCTTGAATGCGGCTCTGGTAACGAAGATGCGAGAGCTCAAAATCGTATAAATTATTATAACGAATTTGCTAATTACTTATCAGTGACAACTCCAGCCGATGAGGTGCTTAGTTGTAAAAATATGGCTCAATTCTCTGATGTTACCGGTGGTTCCGGCTCTGTTCCTATTTATTGGGAGCAAGATTGGTCAAGCCCATATAAATGTAAATTAGTTAACTATCAAACAGCTTACACAACGTTTGATATAGGTGGGTACGAAAAGTGTGTTAAGGACAAATATCCTGATGTAGTTATTTTGGAGGATGGCGATAGCCCTATTGTTAATGATGACTCAAAAGATACAGAGACTGTAGGTGATGGTGATGCCGTTGGTGATTCAGATGGTACAGACACTGCAGATGTAGGTGATGGCGTTGATGATTCAGATGGTACAGACACTGCAGGTGTAGGTGATGGCGTTGATGATTCAGATGGTACAGACACTGCAGGTGTAGGTGATGGCGTTGATGATTCAGATAGTATAGACAATGGAGACGTAAGTGATGATAATGATTTGAACACTCCTACAAATGCACTGTGTCAATCTTTCAATATTTACCCGAACTGGCCTGCAAATGATCATGCTGATGGTGGAGATATCGTAGTTTATGATGATATTGCTTACAAAGCATCATGGTGGACAAACACA
Organism: Photobacterium sp. GB-50; assembly: GCF_003026755.1. Lineage (NCBI taxonomy): Bacteria > Pseudomonadati > Pseudomonadota > Gammaproteobacteria > Vibrionales > Vibrionaceae > Photobacterium > Photobacterium sp. GB-50. The sequence continues at coordinate 73,541 of NZ_PYNX01000006.1, read as the reverse complement.
ATACCAGGTAGTGATGAATCATGGACATTACATTTACGATGTGACGGCGTAGAGCCCTCGTCACAAACTTCTCTAAAAATGCCAAACCCCAAAGATCCTATTGATCTTAACATGCGACATTGGCCAAATTATCTTTCTATATCGGCACCAAATTTAAATCTTTCAGAAAATATACCAAGTACTGTTAGATTCGAATTACCAGTTTTAAACCAACTTACAGATAGTAATCACTTAACCGATCATTTTAAATCTTTGGCTGAACAATTATTACTTAATGAAGAAAGCAATATTACTATTTTGCTTTCCAGTGATATGTTTGATATGAATTATCAGGACGAACTTTCAACATTAGATAATATTCCTGTAAATTTAGCTCTGACTAACGCTATTGCAGTAAATAATATTCCTTTAGATAGCTCATTACTAAATTCATTATCAGATGATGTCAAAGGTTTACTTAAAGCACATAATTTACTAATTAGTCAATTACTTCCTGATGCAAATATTGGGTGGCAGGTGATAATTGGTGATTTTGCCTATGATCAACACTCTGGTGGTTATCGTTCAGTTTGGAACATGGCTTCATTACCGGTAGTTAATTTGCTTACAGATTACGAACTTTATAGTGGTGAGTACTCTGCTCATTTTGTTGCATTTAGTAAATCATCAATGACTCCAGCATTAGATAACGACCAGTGGGATAATGCTCTTCGATTTATTAAACAAGTCACAGATACTCTGAATGTCCCTGCTATGCTAGCTTCGATACCAAGTAACCAAGCTGGTAATTACTTTTTAGGTTTGACTTCAGCAGATAGAAAGCTTCGACACGCAGCATACCATAATATATTTTCGATTCAGTTTGATACTGTAGATATGGCTTTGCAGAATAAAATAGAATCTTACTTACAAAATAAATTGCCTCTCTACAATTCGGGAGGTGGTATGTCAATTTCGGATAGCACATTAACAAATATTACTTCGTTAAATGACGAATTAATAAGCGTTACAACGAAAATGAACAATCAAGTTCTTCTTTACGAGACGCCGAATAACGGTTGGGAGCCTTCAAATGTATACAAATGGGATGACTTTTTAACTGCTCTTCATACAATGCATAACATTGGTGTCTCTGGTACTAAATTTTGGCTTACTGATATTGATGCAATAGATGAGAAAAATATTCAATATGCCAAAGTCGCAATTGCTGCATTTTTAGCACAATCTATGCAAGAAACCATACAATATGATGCTTGTGATGAAAATAATTGGGCTCAAATAAAATACGGTGCTCCTGTTGATTATCCCATGAGTGCATCATGTGGTCAGTTAGGACAAAAATATGCTGACTACGGTGTTGATAAAAATACGAATCTTGATCATCCTTATTCTTGTCCACGAACACCTAAAATAGAAGTTACAGCAACGACTCACGCTAAGTGGTATGGCGCACCTAGTCCTATATTTGCCGCACCTGATTCTGTTCTCGAGGCTGCAGGCTTATTAGTAAATGGCTCTGTTGGTCGATGGGATTTGTCAAATTCTTGGTGTGACTCACCACCAGTTGAAATCGATCATACCAAACAAGCATGGGAGCGTGATTCATGCAATGTATATGTAGGCCAGAAAGATGGTAAATTCGTATGGGATGGCAGTTCTGAGACATCTGTTGAGGGGTGCGCTTGGTGGGGAAGAGGCGTCATCCAAACAACAGGTCGCAGAAATTTTGGTACCTTGAATCACTTTTTAGGTAGAAGCCATGTTGACCCAAGTACATTTGGCACTACTATCGAAGGCGATACTGTCGTTATGGCGCCTCCAGGTGATCCAATATATGCAAAATTAGACCTTTGCTCTAACCCTCAATTAATATGTACAACTGAAGAATATCCTGAATTGAAATGGATAGCGGGTTTATTTTTCTGGATGACATCCGTTCAAGCCTATAGCAATCCAGGCGGTCCATATGAAAGTTGGAATTATTACGATGAGTTGAAAAAATATGTCGATGATGGCCTTGTTGGAAATAACTTCATTGATGCTGTATCTGGCATTGTAAATAGGGGATGTCCCGCCGATCATTGTGAAACGGGTGAAGTGCATGAAATACAAGGTCGTCGTGATAACTTTATTAAAGTACTCAAAGCACTTGGTCTTGATCCAAAATAATAACGTATCAAGATGATATTTTATTGAAATTTATATTTAGCAGACTAATGTGATACTTCATCTATAACTTTCAATACTAAGTTGTTTGTTTAGGTGGAAAAATAACTATACAAATTTCATTAATTTAGCTATCAACTTTGTTTAGGCTCTTTAGCCGAGAGCCTAGCTATTCATTTTTTCATTTTTATGCCATCTAAAGCACCATGGAATAACATAACCGATAACTTAATGCTGTTTGATAAAGGCCCTGTTAAATAGGGTATATATAGATAGACAAGGAAGACAATTAATAAGGAGATCAGTGATGTATATCGGTGAAGTGTCTAAATTAACAGGAGCATCTGCCAAAGCTATACGCTTATATGAATTGTTAGGCTTGTTGGGAACAGTAGTAAGAAAAGGGAGCTATCGTATTTATGATGATAACCATGTTAGAACCGTTATTTTGATTAAAGATGCACAATCTATCGGGGTTAGTCTTGCTGAATTTAAGCGGCTGCTAGGAGATAAAACAGTACTAAGTTGGGATGTTGTAAGCACATTTCTTGATCAGAAAAGTAAAGCAATTGAAGAACAAATTAACCTATTGCACCAGCAGCAATCGATGATCCATACGTATCAAGACAATATTAAAAAGTGTTTAGAAACTAATTGACTCTTCCCTATAGGGCAAGGTGTAAGCTGAGCTCAAAAAGGGAGAGGCATCTATGTGCAAGAAAGTATTAGTTATTAATGGAAACCCAAAGGCTAAGAGTTATTGTCATGAACTAGCGCAGAGCTATATCATAGCTAGCGAGAAGAATGATGTCAGGCTGTTAAATTTAAGTATGATGGATTTTGATATCAATTTAGTGAGTGGTTATGAAGCAGTACAACCGCTAGAGCCAGATCTACAGCATTTCCAATCATCACTTCTATGGGCAGATCACGTGGTATTTATTTTTCCTCTGTGGTGGGGAGGAATGCCTGCAAAATTAAAAGGGTTGATTGATAGAACATTTCTTCCCAATTTTGCGTTTAAATTTGAAGCTAAAAGCTTAACACCACAGCGATTATTAAAAGGGAGAACAGCTGAGCTGATAGTTACGATGGACTCACCTCCATTTTATTATCGTTGGATTTATGGCGATCCTATTTACAAGCAAATGAAGCGTACTATTTTAGGTTTTAGTGGCTTTGAAAAAGTATCTAAAACCTATATTGGCCCAATAATTAATGCGACTGAAGATAAAAAATCGAAATGGAATCAGCGGGTAGCTAAGCTTGCTAAAAAAGTAGCGTAATGCACTAATTTTAATAACTTTTAGTGATAAAGAGTATTAAAAGGGGATCTAACTTTCAATTAAATATTTTAATGAGTTGTTTACGTCAAAGATAACCTTAACTTCGTAAACATCCCCTTTGATAACGAGGCAGTTTGTACTGCCTACATTATACTTAATCTACATTCTTAACAGCGTATCTAATTGATAACTAATGTCGGAGGCTGATGCATTTCGACTAATACTGAAAGAGGTGTATTGATCGCCTCGGGTAGACATAGAACGATCAATTTCAGCAAGACAGTGAATGACAGCGCCATCTAAAATAAAAGATAATTCAATTTCTTTGCTGTTAAAAAATCCGCTATTACGAAATTCGATTTCTTGATAACAGCCCGATTGTGAAGCAAAGTGTCCGCCTTGTAGAAAACCTTTTTCCACATCAGCTTTCATTAAATGAAAGCCTGCATTCTCAATGCTCGCAATGACACTTGCGATAGCTGGGAGAGGTTTTACCTCGATAAAATCACGATCAGAAGGATCAATAGCGAAATCAATATCTAACGTTGTTTCTAACCATACTTTCGATTGGTTATTTTGAGTGTTAAGTTGGGTGATAGGTGTTTCATCATGCAGTTTAAATTCAAAAGGCAGCGATTGCTCCTCACTGGCATGAATCGTAAAAGGTTGATTAATTTTTATCGTTCCTAATACAAAGGTTTGATAGCTGTGCCCATTTTCTAGTTCTACTTTCATTTCAGTACAAAGCTTTAATGAAATAGCATCAATGACTTGTTCTACATCTCCACCTTTAATATGCACATTTCCTACTAATATCTCTCCCTGATAAAGTGAAGGATTATGCAAAATAGTATCTACTTTTGCAGAGCCAATACCTAATGAGGCTTTTAATTTTTTAAACATAATCTGCCTTTGTATGTATTTTTAAATGCGCGATGTGAGCAAATTATCACAACAATACCCAGCGATGTAACTTCAAAATGCGATAAAGACGTAAGTTATTATTTTTACTATTTATTATTGTTATATACCTCAATGTTTTGTAAAGAAATAGAGCAGGGCGCCAATCAGATTGATCAATCACGCTCAGTGAATCGTTAAAGTTTGAAAATAGGCGTTTATGTATTAGGTTGATTAATAAGAATGAACATTGATGAGAGGAAGTATGGGATTATTAGTGGATGGGAAATGGCACACTGATTGGTACGACACTAAATCGACAGGAGGCAAGTTTGAACGTAAAGCTTCAAGCTTTCGTCATTGGGTAACGAAAGATGGTCAAGCGGGGCCTTCTGGGGAAGCGGGTTTTAAAGCTGAACCTCATCGTTATCACTTATACGTTTCCCTTGCTTGCCCTTGGGCGCATCGAGCTATCATTTATCGTAAATTAAAAGGGTTAGAGCCCTTGATTTCAATGTCAGTAGTTAATGCTTTCATGGGCGAGGACGGATGGAATTTCGCATCGGGTGACGGTGTTGTTGCCGATCCCATCATTAATGCAGAGTTTATGCATCAGATTTACACCCATGCGGATCCTCACTATACAGGGCGAGTTACGGTACCTGTGCTATGGGATAAACAAAATCAAACCATAGTAACCAATGAATCAGCAGAAATTATTCGTATGTTTAATAGCGCCTTTGATAACGTTGGCGCAAATAGCCTTGATTTTTACCCAGAGGCACTACAAACAGAAATTGATACTTTAAATGATTTTGTATATGTGAACATAAACAATGGAGTATACCGCGCTGGGTTTGCAACTACTCAAGAAGCTTATGATGAAGCCGTTGTGACACTGTTTAATGCGTTAGATGCGATTGAAGCGCGGTTAACGGAAAATCGATACTTACTTGGTGATAAAATAACAGAAGCAGATTGGCGTTTATTTACCACGTTAGTGCGATTTGATGCAGTATACGTTGGACACTTTAAATGTAATCTTAAACGGTTAGTTGATTACCCAAACATTTGGGGATATTTACGCGATTTATACCAAGCCCCCGGTATTGCTGACACGGTTAATATTGATTATATCAAAGCCCATTACTATGGCAGCCATGAAACCATTAACCCTACGCGTATTATTCCTAAAGGGCCTGTATTAGACTTTTCTGAGCCACATTGTCGTGAAAAATTGGGTGCTGAGTTATAGGTATAGTCAATATAAGAAAAGGGCATCACAGCTGGATGGTGATTGCCCATGTCTATATCAATGATGAGTTACTGCTTAAGTTTTGCAAGTACTTCATTCATTGATGTATATATCCCATGGCCTAATGCTTCAACTTCATCACTGGGCTGCACTAAATCAATTACCTGAAATGTTTCCATGCCAGCTGAAACTGCAGCTTTAACACCATTATTTGAATCTTCAAAAGCAATACACATACTAGGAGTCACGTTTAAACGCTTTGCTGCAAGCAAGTAAATCTCAGGATCAGGTTTGCCATTTGTCACTTCATCACCAGCTGTTACCGCTGAAAAATAGCCACTTAAACCAGCCATGGCTAATTTTTTTAATGCTAATTGCCGATTGGTGGAGGTTGCTACAACCATAGGTATATTCTGTGTTTGTAACCAATTAAGTAGGTCAATAACACCATCTTTTACAGGAATAGCTTCATTTTCAACAATGTTTAAGTAAGCCTGTTTCCATTGCTTGCGAAATACAGGGTAGTCCATGGTTTCGCCATAACTGACTCGTAATAGATCTTCAACGCCAGCCTCATTGCGTCCAATGATATTTAAGTAGGTCTGTTCAAGGTAGGGAAGGTTAAAGTCCTGACAGGTTTGTTTAAATATATCCATACAGACACGCTCTGTATCGAGTAATAAACCATCCATGTCGAAAATAGCAGCGTTGTATGTCATATTATTAACTAATTTATAAATAAAGAAGTGATATTTTACAGATAAAATGCAGTTATTTAAATATGAGTATTTGTAAATTTAAACAAATTAGTTAGTGAGATTAATGTTAATTTTTTATGAAAAAAATGATTAATAATATTATTATTTAGAATGAGGGAAGTATTATTGTTAATATTGTTACTCCTATTAACAAAAGTAAGAGTAATAAAAATGAAAAATATTAACGTAAAATCACTTCCAAACTTTATAAAAAAAAATTGATGCCCATCTAGAGGCAGATATTTACTCCCGAAAAAATAAAAAGCACTTAGTATTAGGTAAAATTCCCTCCGATACTTCAATTACATTACAAAGTAATGATTATCTCGCCATCACAGGGCATGAATATATTCGTCAGAAGCACTTAAAAGCCATCACAGATCATAAACATGAAGTAGTGATGTCTGCGGTCTTCCAGCATCAAGCTGAAAGTGGCGATACATTTGAAGAACAATTAGCTGCGTTAACAGGTTTTGAAAAATGTGTGCTGTCCCAGTCGGGCTGGGCGGCAAATGTCGGATTAATTCAAACTCTGATCCCTAAAGGTACACCGATCTATATCGATTTCTTTGCTCATATGTCGTTATGGGATGGAGCAAAACGTGCAGAGGGAAATATTCAAACATTTCTGCATAACAATATGCGTCATCTTGAAAAGCAAATTAAACGTGAAGGTCCTGGGTTAATCATGGTTGATTCGGTGTACAGTACAATCGGTACAGTTGCACCATTGCATGATTTAGTTGAAATAGCTAATCGTTATGGTTGCGCCTTATTGGTAGATGAATCTCACTCGCTGGGCACACACGGTAAAAATGGTTCAGGATTAGTCGCTGAATTAGGCTTAACCGATCAAGTTGATTTCTTAACGGCGAGTTTAGCAAAAGCCTTCGCTTACCGAGCAGGAGCGATTTTATGCAGTAAAGATGTAGCGAAATCGTTCCCATTTACGGCATATCCTGCCATTTTCAGTTCAGCACTGTTAAATCATGAGCTAGAAATCTTAAAAGCGACATTGGATGTCATTAAAGATGCAGACGATAAGCGTAGCCAGCTGTTTATTCAGTCTGAGAAATTACGTAGTGGTTTAGTTAATCTTGGTTATAAGATTAAGAGCCAGTCACAAATTATTGCACTTGAAAGTGGTAATGATGAAGATACAGAAGTGATCCGTGATTACTTAGAATCTCGAGATGTATTTGGTTCTGTATTCTGTTCACCAGCGACCCCTAAAAATAAAAATGTGATCCGCTTTTCTTTAAATAGTGATGTGAGTGACGAACAAATATCGACGTTACTTACTGTGTGTCGAGAGATGCGAGAGGAGCTATCGTTAAAGTAATAGAATAAATTCTTACCCATTATTGCTTTACGTTTACGTAAACGATAGTGGGTAAGTGTATTCTAGTTAATAAAGCGCTCAATACTGGAAAATATTTGCTCTTTAGTTGCAGGTTTGAAAATAAATCCATTCATACCGACTTTGCTAAGCTCTTGCTGTTGTTTTTCATCAAGTGAGGCTGAGAAACAAATAATGGGGGTATTTTTATGTGATTCATATCTTTTATTTGAACGAATTTGTTTTGTTGCTTCTAAGCCTCCCATTAAAGGCATTTCTAAATCTATCATAATAAGATCTACTTGACTGAGCTCAAGACTTTTTAGTGCATTAATACCATTCTCGGCATGAATAACATGAAAGCCACTGCGTTGCAGGAGTATTCCTGTATACATGCGTAATGACATATTATCGTCTACAAGTAGAATACTTTTTGTCTCTGTTGTAGATCGCGGTGTACTTTTTGGATTATTAAAGTGAATAAAAAAGAATCGACAGATATGATCAGTGAAATCATTCTCAATTTTACTAGCATTGATTAGTTTGTAGTTAATTTTTTCATTTAATATTAAATTTATTGCTTTAGGTTCACGGTATAAATACAAGACTTTCGTTGTTAATAATGCGAGTTTATCTTGTAACTTAGAGAAGTAATAATCATGTTCAGTGTAACTATCCAGATTAACAATAATCATATCTACTTGATCAAGAGACATGTCAATTAATTTAAATGGGCTAGTCGTGTTAAAATTGTAGCCATGAGAAAAGGAGTTTTTCTGAAGTTCAAAAACATCACTGTTGTTATCACCTATGTATAATAGGCGCTTTTTAGACATTAACTCATACTTTAGCTTATTGACTGATTTTGAATCGATTTTAGGTAAAAGTATAGTGAACTCAGTCCATTCACCTAACTTGGATTGACAGCTGATTACTCCACCAAATGCTGTGATCACTTTTTTACAAAAAGGCAAACCTAAACCTGAGCTATTTTTTTTACCATGTGTAAAGAAATCATCAAAAATAGCATCAAGATTATTCTTTGGAATACCAATACCTGTGTCTCTTATTTTTATAATATTATTGTTTTTATTAATATCGATATTAATATCAATACTGAAATTATTCTTTTCTTTGTAATAAAATGCGTTTTTCATAAGATTGAAAATGACATAACGAAATAAAATATCACTACCAAAATAATTTGTGTCTTTATTGAAATTAACTGAAACTAAACTTCTATCTTGTGAAGATTGATAGCCATAGCTTTCTACAGAGCTTTTAATAATATTAACAATAGAATATTCTTGAAATGTGTTTTTTGAAATAGCGTGTTCATTAATAGAGCTTAATAGTAAGTTAATTGTTTCATTACTATTATTAATAACAGTCATATTACTTCTAATGATAGATTTTAGCTCATTAGCATTATCTTTTTGGTTATCATTTTTTTGGCGAAGAATATCAAGCATGAGTTCCATGGAAGAGTAAAGAGAACTAAAAGGGTTTCTCATCTCATGGGCAATACCGGCACTAAAGCTACGAGCAAAAAGTAATTGATCTTCGTAATGAATGTGATTTCTATAATGTGAAGCAATACCTGTCACATATGAAAAACTAATAACTGCAATATAGCCCCAATGAAAATTATCACTGTTTATCGGATGGAAGCCATAAGAAAATAATGCGCCTAATGATATACCAATAATGGAGATTACGCTGATAATATAAGCATCGTAAATCAATAATATTGATAAAAATAGTGCAGCCATGAAAGACATGACCCAAGGGATAGACCAATCATTCATAATCAGCATAAAGCTGAAAAAGAAAGGTAGTCCTATGGTGATTGTAGCAATGAAATGAATCGCCTTATAACGTAAAAACCAATAAGGAAGATGATCTTTTAAAATGAATGGGATAAACAAACTGCCACAAAATAACCTGAGTAAAAAGTTCTCATAGGGTTGAGGAAAAAGATAATGCCAAACAAAGAAGTATAGTGGAAAACCAATGCTACCAAGATAGCCTATAATGATTAAATTAGGCTCAAAGTAACGGTAAACATTATTAATTCTATTTTTTATACTCATTGTCTATGAACTTCTAGTTATTAGCTTGAATACTATAAACCAAAATAACTAAATAAAAAAAACAAATTGAGTTTATGCTATAGAGCTCACCTTACTAAAATTTCATTTCTCTCGTTACATATCATTTCTTAACGTTTAATAATTGCTCGTAATATGTCTCGGTTATTCGACTAGTATGTATCACTTTTTAATTCATACACTCACTGTTAATATTTTGTTACATTCGATATTGTGTTGATAATCTAGCGATTTTCTTTGTTTTGATGGTTTTTTAAACTGTGATTTTGGTTTTATTTTGATTTAATGTAAAAAATATGTCACATTTATACTTAATTGATCGTTCAATAAAAATAAATGGGAGCATTATGCCAAAGGTTGGAATGCCTGATATTCGTAAACCACAGCTTGTAAATGCCACGATGGCAGTGATTGAACGAGTTGGCTTACATGCAGCAAGTATCTCTTTGATCAGTAAAGAGGCAGGGGTGTCAACGGGTATTATCAATCACTATTTTGGTGGTAAGCATGGTTTATTAGAAGAGACCATGCGTGAAATTTTACGTCGTTTGTCAATGAGTGTTACAACATCATTAAGCCAAATCCCCCGCAATGATCATCAAGCTCGAATTAATGCCATTATCATGAGCAATTTTGATGGTTATCAAGCTGAAAATAAAGTAGCGAAAACATGGTTAGCATTTTGGTCTTACGCTATGCATGACGCACAGTTGGGTCGCCTACAGCAAGTTAATGAAAAACGTTTGCTATCACATTTAAAGATTGAACTTAAAGGGTTATTACCATCTTCTCAAGCTGAATTAGTTGCCCATGGTATCGCTTCATTAATTGATGGTATTTGGTTGCGCGGGACATTAAACCCTAGAGGTATTGATGCGAGTAATGCACGCATGATCATTAATGATTATTTAGAAAAGCAATTGTCTTTTTATTCAAAATTATAAATTCTAAGAGTTTCAAATGGATATGAAATCACTATATATCGATGGTAACTATGTTGCTGCATCTTCTGATATTCAATTTACAACGTTTAATCCAGCTAATGGTCAACCGATAGCAACCATTGGACAAGCTTCTCAAGCGGATCTTGAGTTAGCCATTAGTGCTGCTAAAAAAGGCTTTGCTACATGGTCGGCTATGACGCCAACTGAACGTAGCCGTATTTTATTACGTGCTGTTGCGTTACTGCGAGAACGCAATGATGAATTAGCGGTATTGGAAGTCACAGATACTGGTAAACCGTTACAAGAAGCGATAGCGGTTGATATAGAAACGGGTGCGGATGTTATTGAGTACTTTGCCGGGTTAGCACCTGGGCTTCAAGGTGAGCAGCAACCTTTAAGTGAAAATCAGTTCTTTTATACTCGTCGAGAACCATTGGGCATTTGTGCAGGTATTGGTGCGTGGAATTATCCGATCCAAATTGCGATGTGGAAATCAGCGCCTGCGCTTGCAGCCGGTAATGCCATGATTTTCAAGCCATCAGAAGAAACACCGCTTTCGGTTCTAAAACTTGCTGAGATTTTTACTGAAGCAGGTCTACCTGATGGCGTATTTAACGTTGTACAAGGTGATTACCGAGTAGGGCAGATGCTAACGGCACACCCTGAGATCGCTAAAGTGTCATTTACAGGTGAAACCGGCACAGGTAAAGCGGTAATGGCTGATAGTGCTCAAACCTTAAAGTCGGTCACGATGGAATTAGGTGGCAAATCGCCAATGATCATTTTTGATGACGCTAATGTCGATCATGCTGTTTCTGCGGCAATGGTGGCTAACTTCTATACCCAAGGTGAAGTATGTACACATGGCACACGTGTTTATGTTCATGAGGCTATTTATGACACCTTTATAGAGCAACTTAAGCGTCGAACTGAGTTATTAATCGTTGGTGATCCGATGAATATGGAGACTCAAATTGGCGCACTGATTTCAACATCACACCTATCAAAAGTGTTATCAGCCATTGATGCCGCTAAACAAAGTGGTGCCACCTTGCTGACTGGCGGATACCAATGTACTGATAATGGTTTAGCACAAGGTAATTTCGTTCAACCTACCGTTTTTATTGATTGCGATGAATCGATGTCTCATGTTCAAAATGAAATTTTTGGGCCTGTGATGTCGGTAATTAAGTTTAGCGATGAAACCGATGTTATCGCTCGCGCCAATAATACTCACTATGGTTTAGCTGCGGGTGTGTTTACCCAAAACTTAGCGAAAGCCCACCGTGTTATCCATCAATTACAAGCAGGGATCTGTTGGGTTAATACATGGGGGGATTCTCCTGCGCAAATGCCTGTGGGTGGTTATAAGCAATCAGGGATTGGACGCGAAAACGGAATAGAAACCTTACAACATTATACCCAAACCAAAAGTGTACTTATTGAATTGGGCGATTACCAAAGTCCTTATGCTTAACGGATGGAGTCGATTTTGATGGATCAAAATAAGCAGCAAAATAACCCCCAACACTATGACTACATTATTGTTGGCGCGGGTTCGGCAGGGTGTGTATTAGCTGACCGTTTAAGTGAAAGCGGTGAATATGATGTGTTATTGCTAGAAGCTGGCGGTAGTGATCGCAGTATTTTTATTCAAATGCCAACGGCATTGTCTTACCCAATGAACAGTGACAAATATGCATGGCAGTTTGAAACTCAAGCAGAACAAGGCTTAGACGGGCGTAAATTACATTGTCCACGAGGCAAAGTATTAGGCGGTAGTTCATCTATCAACGGCATGGTGTATGTACGTGGGCACGCATGTGATTATGACGAATGGGAACAAGAAGGCGCAACAGGCTGGAATTACCAAGCTTGTTTACCGTATTTTCGTCGTGCTGAAACATGGATAAAAGGTGGTAACGCTTACCGCGGTAGCAAAGGTCCAGTTGGGACTTGTAATGGTAATGACATGGCACTCAATCCACTTTACCAAGCCTTTATTGATGCAGGTAAAGAAGCCGGTTATCCCGAAACGGATGATTACAATGGTTACCAACAAGAAGGGTTTGGTGCCATGCATATGACAGTTGATAAAGGTGTGCGTGCATCGACATCTAACGCTTATTTACGTCGAGCATTAAAACGCTCAAACCTGACGTTGAAAAAAGGCATTGTGGCACGCAAAGTTTTACTCGATGGCAAAAAAGCGGTAGGCGTTGAATTTGAACAGTCAGGTAAGCTATCTCAAGTATTTGCAACAAAAGAAGTGATATCTAGTGCTGGATCCATTGGTTCAGTCCAGTTATTACAATTGTCTGGCATTGGACCTGCTGCAGTATTAGAGAACGCGAAGATTAACCTTGTGCACGATCTTCCAGGGGTGGGGGCTAATTTACAAGATCACTTAGAAGTTTACTTCCAATACCACTGTAATGAAGCCATTACCTTAAACAGTAAATTAGATTTAGTCAGCAAAGGTAAAATTGGCGCGCAATGGCTACTAACTCGTACAGGTTTAGGTGCGACTAACCACTTTGAATCTTGTGCCTTTATTCGCTCACGTAAAGGGTTAAAGTGGCCAAATATTCAATATCACTTCCTACCTGCAGCGATGCGTTACGATGGCCGTGCTGCATTTGATGGTCATGGCTTCCAAGTGCATGTGGGGCCTAATAAGCCACAAAGCAGAGGGTCGGTAGAAGTTATTTCTAATGATCCACACGCGAAACCTAAAATTGAATTTAATTACATCTCTACCGAGCAAGATAAGCAGGATTGGCGCGATTGTATTCGTTTAACCCGTGAAATTATGGCGCAATCAGCATTGGATCAATACCGTGGTGATGAAATTCAACCGGGAGCAGATGTCACATCTGATCAGGCTATTGATCAGTGGGTAAAAGAAAATGTAGAGAGCGCTTATCATCCATCTTGTACCTGTAAAATGGGCGATGATAACGATGTGATGGCGGTTTTAGATTCACAGTGTCGTGTTCGCGGTATTGAAAACTTACGTGTTGTTGATTCTTCCATATTCCCGACGATTCCGAACGGTAACCTTAATGCGCCAACAATCATGGTTGCTGAGCGAGCCGCTGATTTTATTTTACAGAGAACCCCGCTTCCTGCAGGCAATGTACCTGTATGGATTGCCCCTGATTGGGAAACGACCCAACGAAACAATTCACAATAAGTACGTGGGAGATACGTACTTAATAATGATAAATAAAAAGACAAAGGAATAATTATGTCTGTTACTAAAAAAACACTTCTTGCCTTAGCGTTAAGCTCAGTCGCTTTTAATAGCTATGCTAACCAATGTGATACGGTACGTTTTGCTGATGTAGGCTGGACGGATATTACGGCAACCACAGCGGTAACTTCTGAGCTTTTAAAAGGAATGGGTTACAACACTAAAACTGATTTATTGTCAGTGCCCGTGACGTACTCATCAATGGCGAATGGTGATATTGATGTCTTTTTAGGTAATTGGATGCCGACCATGGAAGGCGATATTGCGAAATATCGTGAAGCCAAAACGGTTGAAACAGTAAAAGCGAATTTAGAAGGTGCAAAATATACGTTAGCTGTACCTAAATATGTTTATGACGCAGGTGTTAAGAGCTTTGCAGATTTGGCAAAACATGCGGATAAATTTAAAGGCCGTATTTACGGTATTGAACCTGGTAATGATGGTAACCGTTTGATTCAATCAATGATTGATACGAATGCGTTTGGTTTAAAAGACTTTAGTTTAGTGGAATCAAGTGAAGCTGGGATGGTTTCGCAAGTTTCTCGCTCTGTACGCCGTGATCAGTGGATTGTTTATTTAGGTTGGGCACCACACCCAATGAATAGCAACGTTGAAATGGAATACCTTGCTGGTGGTGATGACTTTTTTGGACCTAACTATGGTGGTGCCAATGTCTACACCAATGTTCGCAGTAACTATTTAACCGAGTGTCCAAACGTTGGACAACTTCTGAAAAATCTATCATTTAGCTTAGAAATGGAAAATAGCTTAATGGAAGCGATCCTTAATCAAAAGGTTCAACCTGAAAAAGCAGCACGTCAATGGCTGAGTGAAAATCCACAGCAAGTGGAAGCATGGCTAAAAGACGTCAAAACTCGCGAAGGTAAAGTGGCCACCACTGCGGTGTCGGATTACTTAAAGCAATCTTAATCCTTTCTTAAAATACTGCGTTAATAATCGCTTCTTATTTATTAGCGCAGATACTTCTTTGCTATTAGTTATTGTAAAACTTCATAAAAATAAGGTGGTAAGCATCGTCTTATCAAATAAAAGGCAAAAGTGTGAATTTCATTACGGATAATAAAATCCCTTTGGGTCAATGGATGGAAGCAGGTGTTGATTGGTTAACTATCAATGCAGCAGGGTTATTTGACGCCATTTCATTTTTCTTAGAAACCGTAATTCTATTTTTAGTTGATGTATTTAAGTGGATGCCGCCAGCACTGCCTATTTTAATCACCGCGGCGTTAGCATGGTATTTACACCGTAAAATTTCATTAGTGGTTTTCGTTGTTGCAGCATTATTAGTTATTTTAAATTTAGGCTACTGGCAGGAAATGCTAGAAACCTTTGTGTTGGTCTTTGCTGCCACAAGTATTTCAGTGCTTATTGGTGTCCCAATCGGGATCATGTCTGCGCATCGTCCGTGGTTGTATACATTGATGCGTCCTATTTTAGATTTAATGCAAACGGTGCCGACGTTTGTCTATTTAATTCCAACGCTGGTTTTGTTTGGACTAGGTATTGTGCCCGGGCTTATCTCTACCATTATTTTTGCTATTGCAGCGCCAATACGACTCACGTATTTAGGTATCACGAAAGTGCCTGAAGATTTAATTGAAGCAGGTAAAGCGTTTGGTGCAAGTCGGATGAAGTTACTGTTAAAAGTCGAGTTACCGGCGGCGATGCCAAGTATTATGGCGGGTATCACCCAATGTATTATGTTGTCTTTATCCATGGTGGTTATCGCCGCGTTAGTCGGCGCGGATGGATTAGGAAAGCCTGTTGTACGTGCGCTAAATACCGTGAATATTTCACAAGGATTCGAAGCGGGACTTGCGATTGTATTGGTCGCGATCATTTTAGACCGATTATGTAAAACCCCAGCACAGAAGGAGCTGTAATCATGAATGCAATAACGATTAACAATCTGGATGTGGTGTTTGGCGATAAACAGCAACAAGCCTTAGCGTTATTAGATCAAGGAAAAAGCCGTCAACAAATTATTGATGAAACAAACCAGGTGGTTGGAGTAAATAACGTTAGCCTGCAAATCAAAGAAGGCGAGATTTGTGTACTAATGGGCTTGTCTGGTTCGGGGAAATCAAGTCTATTACGCGCAGTTAATGGGTTGAACGATATAAGTCGTGGCGAACTATTGATTAAAGATGGTGAACAAACCGTAGATTTAGCGAACTGCTCAAAAGCCCAGTTACAGCATCTTCGTACTCATCGCGTTTCAATGGTATTTCAAAAATTTGCCTTAATGCCATGGCTAACCGTGTTAGATAACGTTGCTTTTGGACTTGAAATGCAAAATGTCCCGAAGAAAGAACGCCATCAGCGCGCAAGAGAGCAGTTAGAAATGGTGGGGCTGGCTGAATGGGAAGATAAATACCCATCAGAGTTATCGGGCGGGATGCAGCAGCGGGTGGGTCTTGCACGTGCATTTGTTATGGATACCGATATTTTACTGATGGATGAGCCTTTTTCAGCACTTGATCCGTTAATCCGTGCGCAGTTACAAGATGAATTATTAGCACTGCAAAGTAAGCTAAATAAGACGATTTTGTTTGTCAGTCATGATTTAGATGAAGCACTTAAAATCGGTAATAATATCGCGATTATGGAGTCAGGGGAGCTGATTCAACACGGAAAACCGGAAGAAATCGTGCTCAATCCGAAAACAGATTATGTGCGTGATTTTGTCGCACATACTAATCCGTTAAATGTCTTGAAAGGACGCTCATTAATGACGCCATTAACCGCGTTAGAGCAACGGGGAAATACTTATAAAGTGTGTGATGCTGATGAGCTTTGGATCGCCCAAAATGAGGATACGTTGTCTATCGTGAATGAAGGTAATCTTGATTGCCTTTCATGGCAAATTACAGATGCTATTCCAAGCCATATAAATGATTCCACTATAGTGATGGTCAGCCCTGATATTAGTATGCGAGATGCCATTGAGCTGAAGCGACTGAATAATAAACCATTACTTATGGTTGAAAATAATCAATTGATTGGGGTGTTACATAACAAAGATGTTTATAACGCGCTGCTAGGTGATTTTCAGCTAGCGTCTTAATGAAAATCGGTCAACAAAGACGATATAAAACGTCATTGTTGACCGTGATTTTTTAGTTCGCTAAAGGTACGGCACGGTTGATAAACAATTTACGATCAACTTTATAATCTGTTGCATAGTGACGAAGTTTACAGTCGTTGCCTTCATCACAACCACAACTTAAACAACGGTTAGCTTCATCAATAGCGGCTTGCTGTGATAGCCCCGTTTCAACTTCATTGAAGCTCAAATGACGCTGTGCCAGTGTTAGCTCTGGCATTTTAGCGCGTAACACTTTAGCTAGGGCGTGATTTAACATCTGTTCGGTTTGCTTAGCGTTATCTCCAGTGGCAATACTTGCCATAACACGTTTTAACTTTTCAATATGTTCAGGCTGAATAAGATGACTTCTTTCAACATTGCGAGATCGGAATGACTCGGTATAGAGTTTTTCCATGGTGCCACCAAAGAACTCATCAATCCCTTTTGCCGCTTTTCGCCCATCAGCAATCGCTTCAATCGCTGTTGCTGGCCCTCGACGAAAATCACCAATAGCGAAGATATTTTTAACCCCAGAGTGCATCGTTGTTTCATCAACATTGATGGTGTTCCAGCGACTAAATGAAAGTTCGATATCTTCGTTAGCAATAAAGCTGGTATCGGTTTTTTGCGAGACAGCAGCGATAACGGTATCAAAGTCTTCAACAAAATATTCGCCGGTTGCTTTTGGTGAGCAACGACCAGAGGCATCAGGTTCGCCCAATGCCATTTTTTCAAGTTTTATCTGACAAACATGACCATTGTCATCTGCAATATTTTCAGCAGGATTGGTTAGAAAGTGAAATTTAACACCTTCGTGCTCTGCTTCTTCAATTTCATAGGTTTCAGCTGGCATTTCATCACGCGTACGGCGATAAATAAGTGTGGTATCTGCGCCTAAACGTAATGCAGAGCGGGCGCAGTCAATTGCAGTGTTACCACCGCCAATGACCGCGACTTTTTTACCAATAGTATATTGTTTATCGAGTGTCTGATCTTTTAAGAAATCAACACCAAGATAACAGCCTGCTAAATCACTACCGGTATACTTCATCTCACTGGCTTGTGATGCTCCAATCGCTAAACAAACAGCATCAAATTCTTCACTGAGCGAAGAGAGGGTAAAGTCTTCACCTAACTTTTTATTGGTTTCGATACTCATGCCGTTACGACACATAATATCGATTTCTTTATCTAGAATATCTTTAGGTAAACGATACTCAGGAATACCGTAACGTAGCCATCCACCGGCTTGTGGCATCGCTTCATACACAGTGACGTTGTAACCTTCATTGCTAAGGAAATAACCACAACTTAAACCGCCAGGTCCTGCACCCACAATGGCAATACGTTTACCTTTATCGTCTTTTTTGATTGGGGTGTAGCTATTTAGTTTTTCAAGGTCAATGTCAGCGGCGTAACGTTTCAATTGACGGATCGCGAGTGGTTCATCGACTAAGTTACGCTGGCATTTTGCTTCACAGAAAGCAGGGCAAACACGACCAATAGAAAGTGGCATAGGTAATGTTTTCTTTATTACTTCTATGGCTTTTAAGTGTTCATTGTGAGCGATAAAGTATAAATAGGATTGGATATCAACGCTTGCTGGACAGGCAATCTGACAAGGCGGTACGCTGCAGTTGGTATTGGCGCGTTGTAAAATTCGCTCTAAATTGCACTTTCGAATATTTGACAATAATTGCGATGAGGTAGTGACGACCATTCCATCAGTAGGTTTAACTTTGCACGCTTTCACAATCCCTTTACCTGCGATTTCAACATCACAAAGTGCGCATTCATCTGTGAATGTGTCTATGTCGCAGAGTGATGGGATCTCAATACCGCATTGTTTTGCTGCTTCTAATAAGTTTTGATCTTTGTCGACTTGATAGCTATTGCCATCAATATTAATAGTAACCATTAATTGCCTCTATTGTTATTTATTTACTGGGCAGCAAGATTGCTTGGTTATTTGCAGTTAATGATTATGTGAGAAAATTGAATATATTTTTGAAAAGATAAATAAGTAGGGTAAAAGTTATTTATCACTCAGGTGTATTGCGAAGCAACAGCATTGAGCAGCTATTGTATTCACTTTTTATAATCACTATACAAATCTTCTTAATTATATCCTATGCCTTTTTCGAATAGAATATGGGTGATTAAGCGTTGTCAGGCCAATATTAGTATTTTAAAGGCCGTATTCTTCTTTTTATTTCTTTCAATCTATTTTTAATTCTCATTTTTTTTATCAAATTTTTGACGAATAAAATTAACAAATAGACTTGTACGTTGGGCAAGATGTTTACGTTTAGGATAAAGGATATATAAAGGCAAACGATTAGGTGTAAACCAATCAGGTAAGATATTAATAATATGTGTTCGTTTATCACTATCTAAGTGACTGAGCGCCATTTCATCAAGCATAGCAATACCACAGCCTTTGATCATAGCCTCGGTCATGACGGTGACTAGGCTAAAACTCATGGCAGGTTTAAGGATAATATTTGTCTTTTCTTGTGTTGTTTGATTAATAAAGAACCATTTATCGAGCGTGAATTCGCTATTTCTATAAATAATGTGGTGATGATCGCGCAAATCCAATGGATGAGTAATCGCTGGATGATCTGCTAAGTAGCTTTCATGAGCGAAGGGTTGGCACTGAAGGTGGCGGATATAATGACCGACATAGCCTTCTGGTGGCGTCTCGGTGAAATAAATGGCGACATCAAAACCTTGCTCTATTAGATCTAATGGGGTTTCAGTAAAAGCGACTTCTAATTCAATGTTTGGATGACTCAAATTGAAATCGGCAAGATGTTCACTTAATAGCATCGAGCCAAAAGAAGCAGACGCTGCGATACGAAGTTTGCCATAAACCGAATTAGTGACATCTAATCCTTCGTTTATGGCTTCTGCATGAGCAAACAGTGCTTTTACTTGCTTATAAAATTCAAGCCCATCATAGGTGAGGTTAAATTGGCGAGTTGTTCGCTGTATAAGCTGAGTATCGAGTAGTGCTTCGAGTTGGCGCAACTGTCGACTGATATGCGCGCTTGAGCAATTCAATCTTAGCGCTGCTTTTGCAATGCTTTTTTCTTCACATAACGCCAAATAGATGGGTACGTAACTTAGCCACTTTATTTCCATATGGTAATTATTAATCTCTTAATGGTCACTTCTGGTAAGAATAAAGAACAATTAGACTAACTGCAATGAATCAACAGGACGTTTAATATGCAGTTTGAAACATGGCTTGAAAGCCAAAAATTAAAAGACACGATTACTAACCCCAACATAGAAGTTGGTGATTACAGTTATTATTCTGGTTATTACCACGATAAATCTTTTGAAGATCAAGCAGTACGCTATTTGCTTGGCGATAAGCCAACCAAAGAGGTTTGGCAAAGCGGTATGTTTGGCGAAGTGGATAAGCTGATCATTGGTAAATTTTGCTCTATTGCTTCTGGCGCGACTTTTATGATGGCGGGTAATCAAGGACATCGTATCGATTGGATTTCAACCTTTCCCTTTGGTAATGATTTTGGTGAAGATGTGCCCAGTGGTTTTAAGCGAGCAGGCGATACCGTGATTGGCAATGATGTATGGATTGGCTCTGAAGCGATGATCATGCCTGGAGTAAAAATTGGTAATGGTGCTGTAATTGGATCAAGGGCGGTGATCACCAAAGATGTTGAGCCTTATAGCGTGGTTGTAGCGAATAATCATGTGGTGAAACAGCGATTCACGGCAAAGCAAATTGAGATGTTGACTGAAATGCAGTGGTGGAATTGGTCAGAGCAGCAACTGAAACAAGCGATGCAAGTTATGTGTAGCGGTGATGTCGAGCAGCTTTATGGATACTATCTTGAAAACATTAAGCGTTAGCCACTTTTATACTAAGAATTGCAATAGGGCAGCTGATACTGCCCTATAAGATGAGATAAAAGATGTTAATTACTGTACGATTTCACCGCTTTCAATAACGGTTTGACGTACTTTATCTGCAAACTGCAGCGCCTCTTTACGAATGTTATCTTCATTAACAGTCAGTACGTTTCTGTTTTCCATAATCACTTTACCGTCAACAATCGTATGCTTTACGTTCGTTGCGTAAGCAGAGTAAACCAGTGCTGAATATGGATTATAGACAGGTACCATATTTGGCGCTTTGGTATCAATAACGATAACATCTGCCAACTTACCGACTTCTAAAGAACCAACTTTATCTTCAATATGGAGTGCACGAGCAGCACCGATCGTTGCCATTTCAATTACATTTTTAGGTGGCATGGCTGCACGATCTTTATTAACTAACTTATGTACTTTTGCAACTTGGTTAAACTCATCGATAGTACTTAGCGTATTGCCTGACATTGGACCATCAGTGCCTAAGCCTATACGTAAGCCGTCATTAAACATTTGTAATGCTGGTGATACACCTTTTGCTGATTTAATGTTTGCACTCATATTATGTGCAATACCCACATCGTACTTTTTCAAGATAGCGATATCTTCTGCGTTTGCATCAATAACGTGTGCTGCGACTAAGTTCTCGTTTAGTGCGCCAATAGACTCCATGTATTTTACAGGAGATAGGCCACCAGAACGTTTTGCAATAACCTCGCGCTCACGATCTGATTCAGCCAAGTGCATCATCACTGGAACATCGTATTTCATCGAAAGTTTGGCAATAGTTTGCAGAGTTTCTGTTGAGTTGGTGTATGGGCCATGTGGCGCAAATGCCATTGTGATACGTGGGTGATCTTTATATTCATTAATCAGTTTTTCTGCGTATTTAATGCCATCTTCCGGTGTTTTAGCACTTGCTACAGGGAATTGAATAATGGTTTCACCTAAAATCGCACGCATACCAATTTGATCTACGGTTTTAGCTACTTCGTCTTCAAAGTAATACATGTCAGCGTAAGTTGTTACGCCACCTTTCACCATTTCAACGTTACCTAATTGAGCACCGATACGTACCATTTCACGTGATACCAGCTTTTTTTCTAATGGGAAAATGTAACGGTGAAGACGATCTGGTACATCATCTGCTAATGAACGGAAAACAGTCATAGATGCATGAGTATGGGTATTAATAAGACCTGGCATCACAATATCGCCATCAGCATCGATTGTTTTTACTGATTTATACTCATTAATGTCTGAGCCATCAGTAACAGCGACAATTTTATTATCTTTAATTGCAATTAAACCGTTATCAAAAATCGTTTTTTCACGATCCATGGTCAGTATTTGACCATTCTTGATTAATAGATCAACATTTTCGATCGCAAAAGCAGAAGCGCTTGGAAGAGATAAAGTTGCTAATGATGCAGCAAGTAATGTTTTCTTTAACATCGAGTATCACCGAAGGAAGGTATTTTTCGCAGATAATACTGAGTAATTTTTTATTGAAAATAATAATTTAAGTTATTACTTTTAATTGTGATCAAAATCGCTATAGTCGGGGATGTTTATGCCTATAAGCGATAATAAAAGGCATGTAATCGTTTGCTATTGGAAGGTGAGAGAATTAATTACTTTTCATATGACAATAAAAAGTGATGTTGAAGACAGATATATTGTAGTTTAAACACTAAATTTCTATGACACAGATAATACTTGAAATAACCGATATGTAGTTTACTATACATCGAAATATTAGGAGCATCGTCATGACACGTAAATTAGCTTTCGCAACAGCAGCGTTACTCTCAACACTCTCTTTTTCATCTTTTGCTGCTGATAGCAACATTACGGTATTTGCGGCTTCGTCATTAACCAATGCGTTAAATGACATTGCAGCTAAATATCAAAAGGAGACTGGGGTTAAAACCACGCTTTCATTCGCTTCATCTTCAGCGCTAGCGCGGCAAGTTGCACTTGGTGCACCAGCAAATATTTATTTATCAGCTAACGAAAAGTGGATGGATTATGTAGAGCAGCAGGGCGCGGTCATTGATAATAGCCGTGTCGATGTTCTAAAAAACAGTTTAGTGATGGTTGCGCCTACTGATTATCCACAAAATAATATCAAGCTAACAGCAAGCTGGGATTTATCTAAAGCCTTAGACGGTACACGTTTAGCGGTGGGTAATCCGGCAAATGTTCCAGCAGGACGTTACGCTAAGCAATCGTTAGAGTATCTAAAATTATGGCAGCAAGCAGAGCCCTTATTGGCAATGGCGAATAACGTACGCTCGGCATTAGTGTTAGTTGAACGCGGCGAAGCGAAACTTGGAATTGTATATAAAACCGATGCAGAGATTTCTAAAAAAGTAAAAATCGTTGCGACTTTCCCTGCTGATTCACATAAGCCAATTACGTATCCAATGGCATTAGTCAAAGGTAATGCGACGCCTGCGGCAAAAGCGTTTTATGAATACTTACAGCATGACGAAGCCAAAGCTATTTTTAAACAATATGGTTTTGGTTTTGTTAATTAAGACAAAAAGTTAGGTAATAAATCAATCATATTATGGTTAAACGACGTTATAGATAAAACGAGGCACTGAGCACTTCGCTCCGTGCTTTTTTGTTTATTTATAGAGCAACTACGAAGTTTTATACACATCGTTACTGACTATGACGCAATGATTACTTATGCTATCGCTATTATTACGAATCTCATGCAGAAAAGAGCATGGGTTTAGATTGAAACACAGGATTGTTCGCTTTGCTCACTGATTATGAATTACAAGCGTTATTATTAAGCCTTAAAATTTCAAGTGTTGCTGTGCTATTTAGCCTTCCTTTGGGTATTGCTTGTGCTTGGTTATTGGCTCGTCGAGATTTTTGGGGTAAATCATTATTAGATGGTTTCATTCATTTACCCCTTGTTTTACCTCCTGTTGTGATTGGTTATTTATTGTTAATTTCAATGGGAAGACAAGGCGCCATAGGCAAATGGCTTTATGAGTGGTTTGGCTTTAGTTTTAGCTTTAGTTGGCGAGGGGCAGCTTTAGCGGTTGCCGTGGTCTCTTTTCCATTAATGGTGCGTTCTATTCGCCTTGCCTTAGAAGGGGTCGATAAAAAGCTCGAACAAGCTGCTCGTACACTAGGCGCATCCCCCCTACGTGTATTTGTCACCATTACGTTACCATTAACGATCCCTGGTATTTTAACAGGCACAATTTTAGCCTTTGCTCGTGCTCTAGGTGAATTTGGTGCAACGATTACCTTTGTTTCTAATATTCCTGGTCAAACTCAAACGATTCCATTGGCAATGTATTCCTTTATTGAAACTCCAGGGGCTGAAAGTGAAGCGGCCCGTTTATGCGTGGTCGCGATCGTGATTGCCTTGTCTTCATTATTTGCTTCTGAGTGGCTAACACGGCTTGCTAGAAAACGGTTGGAAGTGATGTAATGACAACTAATAAACGATTAAAAATTAAATTTAAACAACAGTTGGGTGATTTGTCGCTAGATGTTGATCTCGATGTGCCCATGAAAGGGATCACTGCGATCTTTGGTCGTTCAGGAGCAGGTAAAACGTCGTTAGTGAATGTTCTTTCGGGCTTAACAAAGCCAGATAACGGGGTTATTAAGCTTGGTGATAGAACCCTTTATAGTAGTGAAGAGCGGATATTTCTTTCGCCAGATAAACGCAAAATTGGTTATGTATTTCAAGATGCGCGTTTATTCCCTCATTACAGCGTCAAAGGTAACTTAAACTACGGTGTGAAAGTGCCTGATGAAACGCATTTTAATGATGTCGTAAAACTGCTTGGTATCGAAGCGTTATTACACCGTTATCCCTCGTCACTCTCCGGTGGCGAAAAGCAGCGGGTCGCGATTGGACGTGCGTTATTAACTAGACCTGATATGTTGCTGATGGATGAGCCATTAGCATCATTAGATATGCCGCGGAAACAAGAGCTAATGCCTTACCTTGAGCGTTTAGCTAAGAGTGTGAACACACCGATTATTTATGTAACCCATAGCCTTGATGAAATCTTACGCCTTGCCGATTCTATGGTGATGCTTAACCAAGGTAAGGTATTAATTTCGGGTCATGTGAATTCAGTGTGGAGTTCACCTGAAATGCGCCCTTGGTTACCTGTTAAAGAGCAAAGTTCATTACTCAGTGCACGGATTAATTATAATCATCCTAAATATGCATTAACGCAGGTAATGTTAAGTCATGATTCATTCTTATGGGTCAGCCGATTAGAGCAGCAGCGAGGTGAATGGGTGAGGGTACGTATTTTTTCAAATGATGTATCTATTGCTCGTGAACAACCCACTCAAACCAGTATTCGTAATATCTTAGCCGCAAGCATTGACAAAATTCATTATGCTGAAGGTGAACGTGTCGAAGTAAAATTGCGTGTTGGTGAAACGCATTTATGGGCAAATATTACTACATGGGCTGCTGATGAATTAGCGTTAAAGATTGGCGATAAAGTCTATGCGCAAATTAAAGGCGTAAGTGTGACTAAAGATGATTTAGCATAGTGATAATCGCAAGATGATAGAGAAAAACCAACGTAGTATTGATACTAGCTGGTCTATTTATCGTTTTTAAAATTGCTCATTAGGGGCTTTGATTACCCGAATTAAAAAGTGGTGGGTGATCCAAATTACGATTGAAGTTGCTATCACTGCAACGAAAATAGAGCTGAAGCGATATAAAATAGAGAAAAAGGCATCTTTTTGCTCGGGTATTAATGATGTTGTAAGCGGTACGGTTAAGGCCGACATCGCAGAAAAAGCAATACTTGATTTTATGGTACCTTGTGCAATCCAGTGACAGAAAAAGCCTGCAGCTATCGCATAAGCCATCAGAAATAATATGCCGTTATTAACCCATGAATAAAGCCCTAACTGGATAATCATACCCGCTAAACACCCCAAAAATGTCCCTGTAATACGTATTTTAGCGACAGCGATGGAGCCTATTAGTGTCATTGGCGCGAGCACAATGAAAATAGAAGCTTGCGCGGATAATGAATCGCGTAAATCCCCAAATTGAAACAAAAGAAAAGCAACCATTGCAACTATCCAACCCAGTGCGGCTTGGCGGATCATCCCGATACGATCAACGCGCTGCGTGTCATTATTTATACTAGGTGCTGTTTGTTCTTTATCAGATTCAGGGAAAAGAAAATACGCAAGGGCGCAAATAGGTGCAGTTATTAATCCACTCATCCACAAGGTGATATTGAATTCTTCAAGATCAAATCCGGTATAACTCGCAAAGTTAAGCGCGATTGAACCAACTAACAAACCAGTGAACCCAAATAAATAGGTTTTAGGGTTTATCATCGCTTTGCATTTTGCCATTAGCATAATACCAACAGCGATAGTCATTAAAACAGGGTAGGGTTGCAAGAAACCTGAAATAAAAGTCACTTGTACTGTAACCCAGATAATTCCTAAAATCAGTTGCACAAGCAATGATAAATTCCAGCGTTCTGCCTTCATTAATACCATTATTGGCAGTAAAGCAGCGAAAAAACCATAAGACCAACCAAAAATCATACTAATAGCGAGCCCTAAAACACATCCAAACCAGATCCGCATTGTTTTCATTATTAGCTCCTTTTTTAAGCGATAAGAAAGGGCGATCAACCATAAGATTGATCGCACTGCGGTTAGTAGATGTAGTGCAACCAACTCGCTAGGTGAATTTGAATACTCGCTAAGGCTTGCCATAACAAGCTGTTATCTGAATAAATAACAACAGTAGCACGTGAGCCAATAAACAATTGATGTGGTAACGGCGTATCACTGGTTAAATTAACGCGCACACGCTGTGCGTCACGTACCCAGCGGTTATTAACCTCAACAGCACTTAATTGACCGTTTGGTGTTTCTTGTGCTGCGGCGACACCAAAGTCTCGATTAGCGATATGGAAATTGAAAACTTGACCGGGTAATGCATCGTAGGTGACATAGGCAACAGAGTCTTTATTAATTAATGCTGTAGACTTTTCACGATAATCAGCTGAAACCCACATAGAACTTGTTGGAATAAATGTAAGCATAGGTTTGTTTGCTGTAGCCATTGTACCTACATCAACTTGTAGATTAGTAATGACGCCGTTACTTGGTGCAATAATTTTAGTATGTTTTAAATCAAGTTCTGCCTGTTGTAGAGCATTTTTCGCGGACATGACTGGTGTTGTTTCACCGACTGTATTTCCTAATTTAGCTTTAACGGCTAACAGTTGCTGTTGTGCTGCATGTAATGTCGATAATGCACTACGATCTTTCGCGAATGCTGAATCACGCATAGACGCAGAGACTAATTTCTTCTGCGCCAGTTTATTTATACGACCATATTCATTTCTTGCGTTGTCATAATTGGCTTGGCTGGTGGCAACATTCGCTTTTGCTGCCTCAACTTGTGCTAACAAAGATTTTTCTTGTTCCAAAGATTGTTGTAATGCCAATTTTGCGCGGTCAACGGCAAGCTCATACTTAGATGGATCTATAGTTAATAACACCTCACCTTTTTTTACTTTCTGATTGTTAGTGATCGAAACTGAGGTGATATTGCCAGAGACTTCTGGAGCAATTTGAACGACATAGCCACGAACACGGCTTTCTGTTGTAAGTGGAATATGCCTATCTGCAACAATGATATACCCCATGAAGAGTAAAAACAGGATGATTAATCCTTTCATCCAGTGACGGAATGTTGTGTCAGCATTTACCATGAGCGTCTCTTTTTATAGTGATCTTTATCACATTATTATAAAGAGTGTGTATTTGATTAAATAGACTAATAAGTATTACACTTGCGTTCTATTTTTAGGACAATGGTTGTATGTGTTATGAAAGCATCGTTAGATGATATTTATTTATTTATGTTAACGGTCAGACATGGTGGGATCAGTGTTGCGGCAAAAGCACATTCATTACAACGTTCTAAAATTAGCAGAAGAATACAACAACTTGAAAAAGATCTTGGTTGTCAGTTATTGATAAGAACAACACGACAAATTGAATTAACTGAAAATGGGCGATTGTTTTATCAATATATCAACCAGCCATTAAGTGAAGTTGACCAAGCGGTGAATTTAGTGAAAAGCCAGCAACAAGCATTCAGTGGTGTGCTTAAAATGGCGATTCCTGCAGCCTTTATTTCATCCTCTGTTTTTCTTGAAATATTGGATCGATACACAGAACAATTTCCAGATGTAACATTAGATATTATTCATCGGTATGAAAGCATCGATTTAAAAAGAGAGAATATCGATTTACAGCTATTGCCAAACATTGTTGATGTGATTAACGAAAACTATGTTCAACAAACGTTTCTGAGTTCAGCGAACCGTTTGTATTGTTCTCCTAAATATCTTGAATCATACCGTTTACCAACAACGATGGAAGCGCTTTATCAACACCCGATTTTAACGAGCCGATATAACTCAACGTTATTGCCAGAAAGAATGAATGTTCGTTTAGTTTCAGAAGATTTTGGTCTAATTAATCACTTAACTGAATCAGGTAGAGGAATCGCTATACTGCCAGTTGTCTTATTTGAAGATAAAGTTGCCAGCGGCGATTTAATTCCAGTACTTCCAGATACCTTTGAAATAGATATTGTTATGACGTTAGTGTATCCATCCCGTCGTTTTATTCCGAAAAAAACACGAGCCATGATTGAATTACTACGTGAGCAATTTTCAAAGTAATTAAACTGATAATGAAAGAATACGTGAGATTATAAGAAACGTTTAGCGTGCTCACAAACCCACAGTGGGTCATCAAGCGGTATATCGTGACCTGCTGTGGGGTGAATATGAACAGGCAAATTCCAATAGTTAGCTAAATCAATACTGCACTGGTAATTTACGAGCTTGTCTTGCTCGCTTGTAAGTAAACTAATTGGCTGAGATAGCTTATTCGGTAATATAAACTCACGACTAGCATTGAGTTGATTAAACATGTTGAGACATGAAATGGGATGTTGTTCTTTCCAGTTAGCCCAGCGATGAGATAAAGCAATAAGTTCAACGCTATCCCATTGTTTATTTGATGTTAAATGAATGATTTTTTCTTCTTGTTTTAAGTTTGGTAACCATAAAATTTGGAAAATATCGATATAGCGCTGCCAACGTAAACGTTGATGAAAGGGAGAAAGGCTTTGGGTACTGGTATTAATCAATATCGCTTTACGAATATCATTTGGAAATAATGTCATCCACTTTAAAGCAATCATTCCTCCCATAGAAATTGCAATAATATCGGCTTGATGATCTGGCTGTAAAGCATGGAAATGTTGGTGCAGATCTCGAGCAATGCCTTCAAGGCTCGATGGTGTTTTTTCGTTATTACGAGTGCCATTGCCTGCAATATCAAGACAAACAATATTTGAGCGGGGAAAGTTTAATTTCAGCGTTTGCCGAAAGTCCCCCCAATGAAATTGGTCTCGGAATAATCCTCGCAATAATATAATAGTGTGTTGTTTGGTCATATTTAAAAGCCACAGTAGTTTATTGTTGTTTTTTATACCAGCGAGATAATGCTTGTTGTTTGTAGTAAGGGTTATCTGCGTGATTGAACCATGATGGGTAGTTTGCAGTCGCATTGATCATGAAATCCATCAGCACAATGTGTTTTTGTAATACGCGTTGTATGCGTTGAGGTTTCATGGGGTTAAAAATACCCAATGCTTGCCGAATTTGAAGTGGATTTTTCTTTATCCAACGCCAAGATCCCATTTCTAATGTTAGTGGTAGTATAGCCTGTTGTTGCCTTAAACATTGTAGGGTGATGTGATCCCATAAATCCCCATGACAGAGATAGTGCAAAGCCTGAGGCTCAAAAATATAATTTTGATTAGGGTAAGTCGTCATAAATCTATGTCGGAGATGGTAAACATCACCAATATAAGGGAAGGCTCGTTTTGCACTATGGGCATAAGGAAACCAAATTCTATCTTTTAAACCAAAGCCGGAGTGACAATCTAACGACAGTGTTACAGGTCGAGATGTTGTTAAGTCGGTAACGTAACGGGTTAATGCATCTGCTTCTAATTCCATTTGTTGACTGTTGTTTCCTCTAAACCAAGGGATGCGAGGAGATAAGCGATGTCCACCGATTAAAAAAGCTGTATTTTCTTGACTGTTTAAAGGTGCATTTCGCATTAAATCAACATGATTACCATTTGAACGGTAATTTTTCGCCATCCCTACAGGGTTTACTAAAGGAATAAAAACGATTTGAATCTGCTGTAAAAGATGATGTAGCGTGGTATCCCATGTTATGCGTTCGATGATTGTATGCAGATATGACAGCAGTACTTGAGTGCCAATCCGTTCCAAACCATGAACACCGCCTACAAATAGCATTAATGGTGTATTTGGATCAGGCGTACCAAGATGAATCGCATAGAGTGGTAAGCTATTTTTATTGTGCTGAGGAAAATGATCATTGCAAGGGATGTGGGCAAATACATTACAGTGAAATGGAACAGGGGATTTGTACTGGCTTAACCTTTCAATTAACGTTTCAAGTTGTAAGAGTTCTGGTAATAACGTTGAAATAGGGGAAGTTTTAGCGTTTAGCAAAAGAGCCTCACACACAAAGATAAAAAAGAAACAATATCAGTGTATGTTGACAATTAGATGTCAGGCTCTTTTTCTATTAAAGCTTATGCAGACTCTTTCTTGGCTTTTACTAAGCGAAACTGTGTTGTTTCCGCTATCCATTTTGGTCGGTTGATAGCATAGCCGAGTAACAATGCTGGGACTAAAAAAACAATGTGGGTCATCGCAAGATGAAGATCTTTAGCAACTAAATCTGTTGCCCCTGTTATATAGTGAATGGCTCCAACAGCCGCAAAAATAATCCCAAGCATTGCTAAGATAAACATACCGACAACACCAAGGCCTAAAATGTCGCGAATATAAATTCTTATTAGATTCATAGTATGGTTCCGAATCAAACTTATCTGAAAAAGTGATAAGCATGGCGATAATAATCAGAATACTATGCGCTTTAGGTTGAATGTATTTATTGATCTGTCTCACAATCACTGTGAGACAGATGAATAAATAAGCATTATTTTGCTAAGCGTGGAATAACCAGTGAAAAGCGGTTGAGAATAACTGTTTGCCGTTTGTCTCAATAACTTTACCTTTTGCAAAAATGATACGGTCAAAAGGCCATGTTAAGATCTCTTGAATTGATTGGCGTAATCTTACGCGGTCGGTAAAACTGAGTCGTAAATAGAAAGGCATGGCTGGGTGAATATAGCAACCGTTTAGAAGCCCATAACCTATACTCAGTGGGTGCTTCTTATCAACCATCCATGCAAGTAAATCACCCAAAATTAATGTTTTTGATAAAGGATCACAAAAGGCGATTTCTTCAAAGTTGTCACTACCCTTAATTAAGGTTTGTAATAGTTGTCCTTGCCATAAAGCGGGAGTGTACTGGCGTAATACGTCGTCAAACGTTAGATCTCCACGTTTTTGTTGTAAACCAGGAGCGGCAAAGAAATAGGCATCTGGATAAGCGAGCCACCACTCTGATAAATAGTGATGATAGCTTTGATTGGGAGTGACAACGGCGACAATTTCACCCAGTTGCTCTATGGTTGATTTCAATGCATTGTCGAGTTCAACAGGGGAGTGAATAAACAAACGATCATCGTCTAATTTTATCACTGTCATTTTACAACCAACCGCAATACCGTTGGTTTTCATGGCAAAATCTTGATACCAAAGTCTATTTTTATAACATTCGATCATACCGCTTCCTGCGTACTACATTGATAGATTATGTTGTAAACGGTCATTCCTTGACCGTAAATCATCATGAAAATTCTTTCATTAGATTATCATTAAGATATTGTTAAAATCCATCACTCTTTATGTTTCTTCAATACTTATACCGTGGTGCGTTTAATCTTTTTCATCATGTTGTGGCCAAACAGATTCACAACAGCTCCCGAAATAATCAGTACACCACCGAGGTAGGTCCAAATAGATGGGACTTCTTTGAAGATTATAAATCCAAGGATGATTGATAAGACAATTTGAACATAAGAATAAGCTGTTGCTTTTCCAGCTGTTTGAGTTTGCATCGCTTTTGTTAAGCCGACTTGTCCTACTTGTGTAAAAATGCCGACTAATATTAGGCAGATAGTGGTAGGTAAATCAGGGACAACGAAGTTATCAGCGATCAAAAGTAGGGCTAATGGTAAGGTGATCAGCGGGAAGTAAAAGATAATGACGGAGCTATCTTCCGTGCTACTGAGTTTTTTCACAATAATATATGAAATAGCACTAACGAAAGCACCGATTAATGCAATCATGACGCTAAATAAGGGCAGGTGAGAACTTCCAGATGTTAATGTTGTTGGATTAACGATAAAAAATAAGCCTAAGATACTCAAAAAAATGCATACTAGCGTTGAAAATTGAACGCGCTCTTTTAAGAAGATGACGGCAAGTAAAGCAGTAAATACGGGATTGGTGTATTGCAAAATGGTAGCTTCGGCAAGGGGAAGTGTAGTAACAGCATAATAAACACATGAGAGTCCAATAGTACCTACAATACCTCGAACAACTAATAATGGCTTATTATTCCCCCAGACCGAAATGCCTTTACGCTTAATATCTAAATAACTAATGATAAGAGAAACAACAGCACGCGCCGCAACAATTTCAAAGACTGGAATGCCTATTTGGTTAACGTATTTAACGGTAGAAGACATTAAGGCAAAACCGAGGGCAGAAAGGAGCATAAAACGTGCGCCTAATGGAATTAAACTCTCATTGCTGGTGGTCATTAATATATGTCTTATTTAAAGTGATTAAAAATATCATAAAGGAAGCGATTTTATTAACAATGGTTGATTGTAAAAATGTAGTTAATTATTCAAAAGTAACGATAAATGCAATACTTGCTCGAATTAGACGTTGATCATAAAAAAAGAGATAAAAACATAACGGTTCTTTATCTCTTTTGTATGGATTTGTCTCTGGTTTGGCTGTTCTTATTTCTGCTTATAAAGCCCAATAAGGCCGGCACCAAAGGCAGCAATTAGACCAACAAATGCAATAATAATGTGATGGTGATGGATCCAATACATGTTCTCTCCTTAGAATGGTTTATTGTCAACCGCTTTTGCTTTCATGATCATTGGGGTAATGGTTGAGCCTTGGATCAATATTGAAAAGATCACAATAGCGTAAGTCATTAAGACAATGATTTCTTTAACACTGACATCCGGATGAGATGGTAAGTAAATATGGGCTGGGATAGCCATCGCCATAGCAAGTGCTAAGCCACCACGTAAGCCGCCCCATGTAAGAATTTTAACAGACTCTGGGTTGTATTGGCGGTAACGTGTAAAACCGATATAAGAGAGACGAATACTTAGATAACGACTTAATAATACGAGTGGGATTGCAATAATTACCGCGATGATATCAATGCGGTGGAAGCTAAAGGTGATCATCACAAAACCGATAAGAAGGAATAATACGGCATTTAAAATTTCATCGACCAATTCCCATAAATGTGCCATTTGGTCTGCCGATTGTTCTGAAATGTATTTACGCGTGATATTGCCAATTAGGATCCCTGAAACAACCATTGCAAGAGGGGCTGAAACTTCTAAATGTTCACCTAATACATAACCAAATGTAGGAATAAGCATGGTTAATATTAAGCGCATCATATTATCGCTTGAACCTTTAATTAGGTAGTGGAATATACCGCCTAACACTGCACCAAAAGCAATACCGCCAAGGGCTTCACGAATGAAAAGTAGTGCAGTACCAGATACCGTTGGCGTTGTTTTTCCAAAAGCGACTTCAAAAATAGTAACGAAAATAACTAAACCTACGCCATCATTAAATAATGATTCACCTTCAATTTGAGTTGAAATACGTTGTGGCGCCTTTAATTTTTTCACAATTGCTAATACAGCAATTGGATCGGTAGGAGAGATAAGTGCGCCGAATAAACAGCAATAAATAAAGTTGAGATCAATACCGATAAGATTGAATATTAACCATATGACAATGCCGATAAAAAAAGTAGAAAATAGCGTGCCGACAAGAGCAAGAAAGGTAATTTCAAATTTTTGGTCTTTTAAATGGTTTAAATCTATATTTAGTGCACCTGCAAATAATAAGAAACCAAGCACACCTTTTAGTAAGAAGTCTTCAAATTTTATATGTTGAATAAGCTCTATTAACGCATTTTCTTTATCTATTGAAATATAACCAAAGCTAGTTAATGCTAAAAGAATAAGCGATATAGCGATAGACCAACCTGTAATCGCAATGGTTGTTTGAAAACGTCCAATCTTATGGTTAATTATTGAAATAAAGACTGCAATTGCCGCCATAATACATATAGTGTCATATACTGACATGAAGAGTTTTCTCCCAATTCTGATTATTTTCTGACAATATTATTCAGTTACGGTTATTTATAATATAGAGCGATTTTTCAAACAGAGAGAATCACTATCAATATATCATTCATATAGTATTAATATTACCCACACATATTGAAACATTTTATACAGATTGCTATTAGAATTATTTGTATTATTTCGGAATATAAATAATCAAAAATATAGCTTGAATTATAATTTAGCCCTTAGCTTGTAAGGGGGAGATAAGCGCTTGCCAATAAGCGCTTATACAGAAAAGATGTTAGTCGTTAAGCACTGAAATGAGTAATGCAGGATCATCTGTGATGATTGTTGATACGCCCCATCGAGTAAATTTAGCTACTTTTTTAGGGTCATTCATTGTCCAAATTTGCAGTACTTTACCGGCTTGGATAATTTCTTTTGCAAGTTTTTCATTGAGAAGATGATGATCGAGATGGATACTGTACAACTTCAATTTTTCATCTAATCGTTCAATATCAGGTACCCAATCTTCAATAATTAACCCTCGGCGTACTTCAGGCCATTGCTCTAAGCATTGATGAACTGCGTTATAAGAAAAACTAGATAAAATAAGACGTTCTGGATCAAAGCCATAATTTTTTATCGCTTCAATTGTTTTTGTTACTTGTAAGGCCACTTCTTCTTCGTAATGTACCTTTATTTCAAGGTTAAGATTAAGGCCATATTCATCACAAGCGGCAAGTAGCTCATGTAACGTAGGGATGGTTTCTCCTGCAAACTCTGGTGAAAACCAACTGCCAGCATCAAGTTGTTTCAATTCCTGTAGCGTTTTATGACGAACACTCCCTGAACCATTCGTACATCGACGTACGCTTTTATCATGGATAATAACAGGCACTAAATCTTCACAAAGTTGAGTATCCGTCTCAATCCACTTTGCACCTGCATCAGCGGCAGCTTTCATGGAAATCAATGTATTTTCTGGTGCAACAGCGCGTGCACCACGGTGTCCTGCAATCATATGAGAGTCCAAAATAAATAACCATGGGTTGTAAATTAACAAACTGATTTTCATCTATTTTAATGAACAATCAAGTGTTAATATCGCAATATCATGATGTCATTTTGTTACATTTGTACACATACATTCAATGATTTTTT
The DNA here is from genome assembly GCF_003026755.1 of Photobacterium sp. GB-50. NCBI lineage: Bacteria > Pseudomonadati > Pseudomonadota > Gammaproteobacteria > Vibrionales > Vibrionaceae > Photobacterium > Photobacterium sp. GB-50. The sequence continues at coordinate 37,918 of NZ_PYNX01000006.1, read as the reverse complement.
CTCTACTCACAAGACATAAGGGTTACGTTGCATATCTTTGAAGTGATGGTTTTAGCAACAAACGAAAACTGATTTCATAATTGGTTTTGTATCTAGTCTCTGATTAGATTAGTATTCTGTGGTTGTCTGATTAAAAATATTTATCGTTACTGTTTACGTCGTATTTTTAATGACTAGACCATTATAATTTGAGACAAGGAAAACGAATGAGACTGTCAGTGCTAGACCAACCTCTTTTTGATCATCTTTACCGCGATATTAGAGAGTTTCGTTCTACATTCGATCTTGATATCGAATCACCTCAAACACTAGATATTAAAGCAGACGCCTTACATACATCACTTGCTGTTGAAGAAATGACAGAACTAGCAGAAGCGGATTCTTTAGTTGAGCAAGCGGATGCGATCGTTGACTCTGTTTATGTGTTAATGGGGCGCTTAGTTCATCTAGGTGATAAACAAGTAGAAGATAATATCGGTATTAGTTATTTGATTGATATTCTGTTGCAAATGTCAGCTCGCCTAGGTATTGATTTTATGGCTTGCTGGAATGAAGTCCATTCTAGCAATATGAGTAAAGTGTGCCGTAATGCTGAGGAATACGCAGACACTGAAGCGTTTTATGCAAAGCAGGGCGTTGCACTAACGGCTAGCACCAAAGGTGATTATATTATTGCTAAGTGTGCTCAAGATGTAGATCTTGATGGGAAAATTATTCGTCAAGGTAAGGTACTAAAATCGGTTTATTATCGACCTGCCGATTTGGTCAAACTTGTTATCCGCTAATTGTTTAATTAGAACAACTATCCTCGCTCATGCGGGGATTTTTTGTTTTTATGTAATAACTATTTATATCAGTAAGAGAAGTGATCTATGAAACTACCTTCTAATACTCGAACTTTAACTCAAGACCTCTTTAAAATGACATGGCCGATGTTATTCGGTGTGTTATCGCTGATGAGTTTTCAACTTGTAGATAGTGCCTTTATCGCTCAGCTTGGTGTACTTCCACTCGCTGCTCAAGGCTTTACACTACCAATGCAAATGGTGGTTATTGGTCTTCAAGTTGGTTTAGGTATCGCGACTACTGCATTGATTTCACGAGTGTTAGGTGCCAATGAAGAAGTAAGAGCGCAACAACTCGGCGGTTTAGTTGTGCTTGTTGGCGGTATTGGTATCGCTTTACTCTGTGGTGTCATTTGGTCACTTCGTGATGTGATCATGCATTTACTTGATGCGCCAGCAAATGTACTTCCTATCATTGATACTTATTGGCCTATTTGGCTAATGAGTGCATGGTGTGGTTCGATGTTGTATTTTGCTTATAGTTTATGTCGATCAAATGGTAATACTTTGTTACCGGGTACCATGATGATGGTAACAAGCTTATTGAATATTGTTTTAGATCCGTTGTTCATCTTTAAATTTGGACTGGGTATTAATGGTGCAGCTTGGGCAACGATTACTGCATTTATTATTGGTATGCTGGTGGTTTTCCCATTAGTGATGAAAAAAAAATGGTTAAGCTTTCATTGGGCTGGCTTGAATATTATTCAGTCGATTAAAGAGCTTGGACATATCATGGCACCGGCCATGATGAGTCAATTATTGCCTCCTGTATCTTCTATGTTAGCGACGAAATTAGTCGCAGGTTTTGGTGCCGCTACAGTCGGCGCTTGGGCTTTGGGGTCGCGAATTGAATTTTTCTCTATCGTCGTTGTATTGGCTTTGACTATGTCTATGCCTCAGATGGTAGGAAAGCGGTTAGGTAAACGAGATATTCAAGGGATCAAAACCTTGATCAACATTGCCGTCTCTTTTGTCCTTGCATGGCAATTTATTATAGCAATCATCATTTTCTTACTGTCGTCACCATTAAGTTCATTATTGTCATCTGATGTCAAAGTACAGCAAGTGCTTTTAATGCACCTAACACGCGTTCCTATTAGTCTAGGCGCATTGGGTGTTTGTATGATTATGGTATCGATTTGTAATGCGCTAGCAATGCCGATGCGCGCATTATTTATTTCAGCGTGGCGTTTGTTTATCTGTTTCCTACCGATTTTATGGATAGGATCGCAACTTGCAGGTCTTCCAGGTCTATTTACTGGAGCAATGCTTGGTAATTTTGCGGCAGGGATCAGCGCATGGATTTTTTATCGAAAGGGACTTGCCTTGATCGATAAAAAATATCAATTTGAAGTAGATGCAGTAAGATAGCGTGTGAAACACGTATAAATGATGACAAGGATATGCATGCAAAGTTATGTAATTGAAGATCGTAAATTAACGTATTTAGATCAAGGTAGAGGCCCTGTACTCGTTTTGGGCCATAGCTATTTGTGGGACAGCAAAATGTGGCAACCACAAATAGAGGCATTGAGTCAGCATTATCGTTGTATCGTGCCTGAGTTATGGGCACATGGTCAGGCTGATGCTGCACCTGAAAAAACACGTACGCTGCGTGATTACGCTGATGATGTTATTGCACTACTTGATCACCTTAAGATAGATAACTTTTCGCTTATTGGTTTATCAGTGGGAGGCATGTGGGGAGCAGAGCTTGCCATAAAAGTACCTCAACGTGTTACAGCATTAGTATTGATGGATACTTTTTTAGGTTACGAGCCTGAAGTATTACATGCTAAATACTTTGCAATGTTAAATACAATTATTGAGCAGCAGGCTATTCCTGAGGCAATTATTGATAGTGTTGTTCCTTTATTTTTCCGTCGTCAAGCCGAGCAATATACGCCAGAGCTTGTTGATAGTTTTAGACAACATTTAGTGTCTCTGAAAGGTGATAAAGCAGTAGCCATTGCACAAGTGGGTAAAATGGTGTTTGGTCGTCGAGATACGTTTGACGATATAGCGCAACTTAAAGCACCTACTTTGATTTTATCAGGTATGGAAGATAATCCACGTCCGCCACTAGAAGCGCAGTTGATGCATGATGAGATCAAAGATAGCGAATATGTATTGATCCCAGAGGCTGGGCATATTAGTAACTTGGAACAACCTGAATTTGTAACCAAGCAACTTGAAGCTTTCTTAGCTAAGCACATTGAACGCTAATTAATAAATAAACATAAAAAAATGGCATAACGTGCACTTAAAGGTCTAGAAAAAGATCATTAAGCAGCGTTATGCCTTTTTTACAATAGAAATGTTAAGCCGTATAACTGGCTTTATGTTGTTTAATAAATTCGATCGAGTGTTGATTAAAATCATCCGGTCTTTCTACGTTGCAAACGTGCCCGCAATCTTTTAATTCAGTCAAAAAACTAAATTTATGTCGTTGAACCATCTCTTTTACTGGCTTGATAAACATATAGTCATTTGCCCCCATCAAATACAATGTCGGTATCGACAGTTCTTTTTCTTTAAAATACTTCATGATGGGGTTTACTTCTGTTGCCAGTTTAAACCATCGCTTAAATTCATTTTGACACAACTTTTTCGCTTCTCTGACGAATAAATGTCGAGACTCGCGTTGATTTTTTTGCGGCATAACAACATAGGCAAATAAACGATATAACCACATATAAGGAATAATGTGCTTACACATATTACCTAGTTTCACTAAAATTTGAGAACGAGTGTTTAAACGTGTTACTGCGCCACCTAAAATCATCGTTTTAACTCTGTCTGGTGCCATCTCTGCTAAGTTACGAATAATGATTGTGCCCAGAGATATTCCGACAAAGTGTGCTGATTGAATCTTCAAGTGATTAAGTACATGAACGATATCTTTCGTCACACTTTTAAAGGTATAGGGATTAGCGATCATGTCTTTGAACATGTTATTGGATTTACCATGACCACGTAGATCGAGAAGTAACAAATTAAAGTGTTGTTTATACGCTTTAATCTGTTTGTACCAAATTGCTGAACTGCCACCGGCACCATGCACAAACACTACCCATTCATTACTGCTTGGGTGCGGGTAGGTTTTATAAAAAAGCATGTTGTCTGTCATCAAAAGTCCTTTATACGCAAGAAGCGTGAATCATAGCATGGTGTTATTTATTAGCTCACCTGACCACAAGATAGCTATCTTATAGCCAAAGGTAGCCACTTAGTAATGAATAATTGTAATAATTCTAACAAGATCGCATAACCCACCACTACATTGAACACAAATTAAACTACATGCTATGTTTTCTTTACTAGATATAAAAATCACTTTAAAAACATATGGATAAATCTATAAATAAAAGAAAGTGAGAGTCTTTACTGATGGTTTAAGCCGTAAAGGTGAATAAAAACGATGGTTTAAACGCTTTATGATGTTTTATTTTATTTTTTTGTATCAATCGTCTTTAATCTACACTGGATTATCTATAAAGGAGTTTTCTAATGTTTAAAAAATTATTATTAACACTTGCGTTCATTGTGCCATTTGCATCTCAGGCTGCTACAACCGATACCACTAAGCTTATCAAGAAATGTGAAACCAAATATAAGGCAGATAAGCAGAAAAAAATGGATTGTATTACCAAGGTGAAGAAGTCTGCGAAAAAAGAAGCAGATAAAGCAAAAAAGATATCTTCATCTAAAGTAACTGATAGTAAAAAAGCGTCCACGACAAAGTCAAAAACAGAAGTTAAAAAGCAACTTAAAGCCGTTAATGTGAACACTGCTTCAGCCTCAGAGCTTGCAGCATCACTTCCTGGTATTGGTGAAGCAAAAGCAAAAGCGATTGTTGACTACCGCAAAAAGAATGGAAAATTCAAAAGTAGTAAAGATTTAGAAAAGGTCACAGGGCTTGGCGAAAAAAGCGTCGGTAAAATGAAGAAATACTTAAAGTTCTAAAGTAGATCTTCGCTATAAAGCCTCTTAAACACACTAGGCTACTTATTGGTTGAAAGTGCTTAAGAGGTTTTTTGATTAAAGAGAAATGCATTAGTAAATGATTTCTTCATCTTCCTCATGTGGCATCAAATTAAGCACACTCCGTTTAATAATGTGCGGCACAATTGCATAAATAGGCATACGTTTTAAACGGCCACGAAAGCGTAATGATTTAACTGCAAAATGGTAATTAGAGTTTTGGTGTTTTGGAAAAGCATGATTGATAACTTCAGTAAATCTATCTTTATAAAGCCAGAAAATTGTACGCTGGGATTGTGATTGATTTAAATATTGCTGCATGTTGCTAGGAATCGGTAAATCGAATAATTTTTGACATAATGAAAGTGCAAGATACAGGCTGTTATCTTTTCCAATTTGCTGGTGAAGTTGAATTAAGTTATGCCAGAATAATCGCTGTTGTCCATAATGCTGAAATTGTAAATTTAAGTCGTATATATCACGTAAGCCATGATGAAAATCAACTTGATTAAAGAGCATAATAGCCTGATGAAGTACCATAGCCTCAGGAGATAAAAGCGTTGCTGGTAGGGCAATACTGGGAGATATATGATGGTGAAGTAAAGGTGCTTCTTTTAATTTATGGGTTAGTGTTTTAGGTAATAAATGATAATGAATAGCTAACTCAGTTCGTCTTTCTTTATGAACTAACGGCGTCGTTTGCTGAGACCAACGACAATAGAAAGTTTCCTCGTAGTCGGTTATATATTTATAACGCCATCCATTATATAACAACCGTTGTAAAACAGCTTCTACAAATGACTTAGAAATTAATATCTCAATATTGTTTTTAATCCTACCCGAAAATGCCTCAACTTCAGAAAGTTGTAATGCGCTACCGCGAATATAGCGCCATGACGGTAATATACCTTGAAACTGTTTGGTTAACTCCTGATGTTCAAATTCTAATGATTGCTTTTGTTTTTCATAACTATGAAAGCCTGAAATTAGCTGTTGCTGGAAGAAAAGAGGAAGATCTTGCCAAATTTCATTACGTTCACAGGTTTTTTTTAATTGTCCTAGTAATGATAAATATCGAGCTTCCGTAATAATTTGGTAGAGAGATCTTGAATCTAAGGAAAGCAAAACCGTTGGAAGTCTCAACACATCAACCAGTCGTACTTGTTGAGAAGCCATAATTTCTTCCTAATAGATTGTTTAATTCATAGTCTAAGTATTAGTCTTTAATAATAAAAATCAAATTTACTCATAATGAAAGAGAATTTTTATTGCTAGGCAATCTTGAAATTAAGACACTTTTGGCTTCTATTGCTGCCGTTTGAAATTTGGTGACTGTAAATATTTTCTATCCATGTTCATAACTGTGAAATGCCACAATACAGCATGGTATTAATAAGTTAACATTCTGTATTTTATATAATTAATAGGTTTATTATGCATGTAAAGCCGTTGCTGGGTACAGAATTGATCTTGGGTGGCGCACGTTCTGGTAAGAGTCGTTTAGCGGAACAGCTCGCAGAACAATCTGGCTTGGTTGTTAAATATGTAGCAACAGCAACCGCTTGTGATAATGAAATGGCTGAACGCATTCTAATTCATAAACAGCAACGTCCTTCTAAGTGGATGCTGATTGAAGAGCCTTATGATTTGGCAAATATTATTCGTGAACATAGTAACAATCAGACATGCTTACTGATCGATTGTTTAACGTTATGGTTAAATAACTGCTTATTTCAACCTATTGGTAACCATTCATGGCAACAGGCAAAAACAGACTTTCTACACGCTATTAGTGAAGCAAAAGGGCATATCATTTTAGTGAGTAATGAAGTAGGGCAAGGAATAGTGCCGCTAGGTGAAGTTTCTCGTCGATTTGTCGATGAGAGTGGTTGGCTGCATCAAGCGATTGCGAAACAATCTGCACGGGTAATATTTGTAACTGCTGGTATACCACAAGTATTAAAAGGCCCGACGTTAAGCGTTGTATAAAAGGATGAGGATCTAATGGCAAAGATAACCCAAATAGATATTCTACGGCATGGTTTACCTGAAGGTGATAATTGTTTACGAGGCCACACTGATTTTGTACTAACTGAACAAGGTTTTGAGCAAATGAAGGTGGCCATCGAAAATCTCAAAGACCTTGATTGTATTGTAAGCTCCTCATTACAACGTTGCTCTTCATTTGCTGATTTTATGGCACATAAATTCATGATTAATGTTTTGCATAGTGATAGTTGGCGAGAAATGGATTTTGGAGATTGGGATGGGTTAACGCGTCAGCAGTTAGTTGAACAACTTGGGGATAATATTGACCATTATTGGCACGATCCCTGGCACGTTTGTGAAGACGGAACAGCGCCACATAATGGCGAAACGCTAGAGCAGTTTGATATTCGGATAAAGCGAGCTTGGCAAGATTTATTAACACAGCATAAAGGAAAAAAAATCTTATTGGTTACGCATTCTGGCGTTATGCGTCAGCTGTTACGTCTGTTACTAGAAATGCCACGTAATAACACCTACCTTCATCGCATTCATTTACCTTATGCCGCCAGAATGCGCATTACTGTCTATCATGATAATCAACAAGATTGGCCTCAGCTACAATGGCCGCCATTTTGTGATTAATTGCAATATCTTTATAGGATTTAATAAAACAAAACATGGATAAAATAGCGAATACAACACGGACATTAATGGTTCAAGGCACAACATCAGATGCAGGGAAAAGTGTGCTTGTCGCTGGAATATGTCGTGTACTTGCGCGTAAAGGCATTCGTGTTGCGCCATTTAAATCACAAAATATGGCGCTTAATAGTGCTGTAACGAAAGATGGCGGCGAAATTGGTCGAGCACAAGCCGTACAAGCTTTCGCTTGTGGCATTGAGCCCACCGTTCATATGAATCCAGTGTTATTAAAACCCAATACGGATATTGGAGCCCAAGTAATCGTTCAGGGTAAGGTGTTGGAAAATATGAATGCGATTGGCTATAACAGCTATAAGAAAGTTGTTATGAAGCCTATATTAGAATCTTTCCAGCGGCTGACGGAAGAATATGATGCGGTAATCATAGAAGGCGCTGGTAGTCCTGCTGAAATAAATCTTCGTGAAAATGATGTTGCCAACATGGGCTTTGCTGAAGAAGCGGATGTCCCTGTGATTATTGTTGCTGATATAGACAGAGGAGGAGTATTTGCGCATCTCTATGGCACATTAGCTCTGTTATCTAAATCTGAACAAGCGCGAGTGAAAGGCTTTGTTATAAATAGATTTAGAGGAGACATTAAATTATTAGAATCAGGGCTTGATTGGCTTGAGAAAAAAACAGGTAAACCAGTTATTGGTGTGTTGCCTTATCTGCATGGTTTAATGTTAGAGGCTGAAGATGCCATTAACGTTCAACAAATCGATGCAGAAGATAATGCTATTACGGTTATAGTGCCCGTGTTTCCACGTATAAGTAATCATACCGATTTTGATCCGTTGCGGATGCACCCACAGGTTAACCTACAATTTATTGGTAAAGGACAAGCGATCCCCCCTGCTGATTTAATTATTTTACCGGGTTCTAAAAGTGTGCGCAGCGATCTAGATTATCTACGATCTCAACATTGGGATAAACAGATACAACGTCATTTGCGTTTCGGTGGCAAAGTGATGGGAATATGTGGCGGGTATCAAATGCTTGGAGAGTCAATTTCAGATCCTTATGGTATTGAAGGGGAAAGTGGAAATACACAAGGGCTTGGGTATTTACCTATAACGACTGAAATTAAGCAGCATAAGCAACTTAAGCAAGTTTCTGGCTCCTTAACATTAACCGCGAATAATACCGTTGCTGTCACAGGCTACGAGATCCATGCGGGGGTTACGTCTGTTGAAACAGAGCAAGATGCGCCTATTAAACTCACCGATGGAGTGGATGGTATGTTAGGTGTAGATAATCAAGTTTTTGGTACGTATTTACATGGGATCTTTGAGCTGCAATCGGCTTGTAATGAAATCTTAGCTTGGGCTGGTTTAACAGATATCCGAACTTCTGATTTTCAACAAACGAAAGAAGATGGGATTAACATAATTGCAGATGCAGTAGAGCAGTATTTAGACTTAAATAACTTAGGGTTTTAGTTAGTCGAATCCAAAAGATAGTTATTAATATATTATATTGGTTTTCTATTACTGGAATACGCGGTATATACAAACGCTATCATTAAGTTATATCAAGTAATGTACGTATTTATAATATTTAATACGTACTTTTTTTATTCTATTGACATAAAAAATGGAAAAGCTAAATATGTAGTTTATTGACAGGCGTGGTACTTATTGGATATATGTAAAAATATAACATCAAGTAGTGGTTTAACTGCGGTATTAAATCCCTTCATTTAAAGGCAGTGGAGTTGACAATAATTATTTTTATAGAGAATTTAGTATTATCTTTGTCAATATATTACTAGTCTTAACATGGGGTTATACTATTGAGAAATCTGAAAAGGATTCACAATTAAGCAAGTAATTTGATTACTTAGTTGTTATTTTGTGCGGTTAATCTCTCATAAATTAAATGAAATTTTAATTGACCATTTTGCGATAAGGGGCAAATTTAAGTATGTAATAGTAATATTGACTGAAGATTAAAGTGATATAAATCCCAGATTTATACAGTTCAATGTCTATTCATAATATTAATTACCTTACAGGTTGGTAATAAAATACAGAAAGTATGTATAAAAATTTCATGTTTAGCTTTAATGGGGCCAATGATTCTTTTGATGACGCATAACATTGCTGTTAAACTGATTAAAAAGAACGTTCTTCTTTTATTGTGGCTGTTATTGATGTTAAAGGAATAATATGAGTAAGCTGTTATGTATCGCATCTTTATTAATGATGATGTGTTCATTAAATGTGAAAGCAGAGGATTGGAACTCATCAAGTATTGACGGACATTACGTTTTATCTGCATTGATCACGCCACCAGAACTCGGTGGAAAAAAGTTATTCTTTAAACTCTACAAAGCGAAGTATAACAATAATGGCTTTGAGCGTTTTTTAAGTCAATGCAATATTCAAGGTCTTAATGGTACCGTATCCATGCTCATTAATGGCAAGAAAATTGAGATGGAAAAGCATTGTAAGAGAAATGAAGACAATTTGAATTACTGGGCTTATACACCTAAAACTAATAATGATTTAACCTTTGTTGTATCTCAATTTAGAAATACAGAATTTGTAGATATAGAAAAAACATTTGTTAATGTTTATAAGCAAAAAGATGATTTGTTTTTTCATATATCAACACAGCGCTTCAGTGATATTTGGATGAGCCGCTAAATATATAGCTATACCATATGTATGGGAGAAGGTTTACTCACTTTTCTCCCTCTCTTTCTTTTCTCCTTCTGCACACATGCACGTAGTCGATTTAGCAATCTGCGTTGTGACTATCCTCAAGGAGGAGTTGTCTTGAGCTATATAGACGATACTTTTAATTTAGAACAGTTAGACTATTGATTCGTTCTTGTTCCTGTAAACCAAGCCATTCCCATTGTGTTCATTATGTTAAGGCTTGATGTATGCCTTTTTGACATTAAAAGGCTATTCAACTTGTCGTAAGGTAGTAAGTGGTGTAATTTCTTCTTATCGCAAGGGGAATACAATGTCAAAAAGCATTTATCTATTACGCCATGGTCAAACAACGTTTAACGCTCAACAACGCTTACAAGGACATTGTAACTCAGGCTTGACGGAATTAGGAAAAGAACAAGCATCTATGATTGGCTCATCTATCAATCTAAAAATTGGTAATAAAAAGCATTGGGCTGTTTATTGCAGTCCACTTGGCAGAGCGATAGAAACAGCCAAAATAGTCTGTGAAGAGTTAGGAATAGATAGCAATTTAATAACGACTGATGAGCGCTTAAAAGAGTTTAGTTTAGGTGACTGGGAAAAATGTTTTATTCCTGATTTAGTTCAGAATAATCCGAAGCTATTGAATCATCGTGATTGGTATCTCTCAGCACCAAATTGTGAATCATATGAATCAGTTGTTCATCGAATTAAAGATTTTTTACATGATGACTTAATTCCTGATCATCTTATCGTTGTTTCACATGGTCTAACAGGTGCAGTGTTCAGAGGGGTATATGCTGCCATGAGCTACAGTGAAACCTTTGAGCAAGATTTACCACAAAATGCATTTTTTTTATTAGCAGATCATAAGATTAGCCGCATACAGTGTGAAGTATCAGTGGAAGCTGTGTAAAACAACACGTACTCGCTGTTTATTATTGCTTTTATAAATTTTAAAGTGTTATAGTTTTAAAGCTTTAGGCGACGGCTTGAAGCAGGGAGTGCAGAGAATAATAGTAATCAGCGACTATAATCTGGCTTATCACGGGTTGTGCCGACCTAACTTGCGGTGACGTTAAGTTAGGACATCGCCGACATGGCGGGATTAAGGTTCGATGAGATCGGAGCTGACTCATTGTTGTAGGTATTCCATAGTCCTACCTCCCACCTTATATAGAAACAGGCTCTTTATAGTTTGTATTATCACTAACGGTCTTTTGTAAGTTTCAGTTTTCGTTAGAGAATACGTAGATTGTGAACAATAGGTTATATGTTCATCTTCGGTTCATCTTCAGTCAGTTAATTTAGTTGTAAGCTAAAAATAACTGCTACGAGAGAGTGCAGATCAGTTTAGAAAGAAAATAGTAACAAGTGAGTTAACTATTGTTCTATCTAAATTTTATAGAGAGAGGCTTAGCCATGAAAAATTTACTTACTGGTTTTGTTGCTGTAGTTATTGGATTATTTACTGTTTCTTTTGCTGCGATAATGGCTCTTTTAATGGGCGTCGTGGCATTAATTGCAAAACCATTTATTAAACGCAAATTAGCATCAGAAGGTGTTCAATTTGAAGAGCGTACTTTTAGTGAAGGTTTTGCTGGACGAGATCGCAAAGTTGACACGGATTACCGTCAACAATCAGCACATACAGTGATTGATGGTGAGTTTGAAGATGTAACTATGCGTAAATGCTAATTATGTAGCAATCACCAATACACAATAAGTACTTAATTAAACGCCAAATGTTTATTCATTTGGCGTTTTCTTTTTCTGGTCAACTACGATTTACTGTTCTGTTTTAACTATGTCTCATTTCTTGTGTGTTGATGCATATTTACTTACCCCGATGGTACAATGCTTTAACGCTTATTAGGGAGAGACGCTATGCCATACGATTCGTTAATCACCATTGCTATATTTATTTTTGTTGCGATAGTCATTATTGCATCCTGTGTTAAAACTGTTACTCAGGGATCTGAATGGACAGTAGAACGTTTTGGACGCTATACCAAAACACTTCGTCCAGGTCTAAATTTGATTATTCCTTTTATTGATAAAGTCGGTAATAAAGTGAATATGATGGAGCGAGTGTTAGATATTCCTGCGCAAGAAGTTATTTCTCGTGATAATGCTTCAGTAACAATTGATGCAGTTTGTTTTATTCAAGTGTTCGATGCGGCAAAAGCAGCATATGAAGTATCAGATCTTGAACTCGCTATTCGTAATCTAACGTTAACGAATATGCGTACGGTGTTGGGCTCTATGGAGCTTGATGAAATGTTATCGCAACGAGATACCATTAATAGCCGCCTACTCACAATTGTCGATCAAGCAACCAATCCGTGGGGTATTAAGATCACTCGTATTGAAATAAAAGACGTACAACCGCCTACAGATTTAACCGCAGCAATGAACGCGCAGATGAAAGCTGAACGAAACAAACGTGCTGAAATTTTGGAAGCTGAAGGTGTGCGCCAAGCTCAAATTCTCCGTGCTGAAGGACAAAAGCAATCAGAAATTTTAAAAGCTGAAGGTGAAAAACAGTCAGTGATTCTGCAAGCAGAAGCGAGAGAACGTGAAGCCGAAGCTGAAGCCAAAGCAACGAAAATGGTATCAGATGCAATAGCGAATGGTGATGTTAAAGCAATTAATTACTTTGTCGCGCAAGGCTATACGGAAGCACTAAAAGCGATAGGGCAGTCTGAGAATGGTAAAGTCATCATGATGCCATTAGAAACCACGGGCTTGATGGGTTCTGTTGCCGGTATTGCCGAGTTATGGGGTAATAAAACAGATAAAGGTGGGAATGCATGATCGACTTACTAGAACAAATGAATTTCTGGCATTGGATAGCATTAGGCTTAGTGTTATTGCTACTTGAACTACTTGGCACTGCTGGGTATTTATTATGGCTTGGTATTTCAGCTGTTCTAGTCGGCGTCTTATTAATAATGTTACCTGTTTCATGGCCCTTACAGTGGGTTTGTTTTGCAGTATTTGCGCTATTTACCACTTGGTTATGGTGGAGATACCAGCATAAAAAAGACAAAACGGATGCCTCTGTTTCAAAATTAAATCAACGTGGCGCTCAATTGATTGGTCAAATTATTACAGTAGAAAAAGCAATGAATGCTGGAAATGGCCGATTGCAACTTGGTGATACCACATGGAGTGTTAAAACAGACGTTGATTTAGTTGAAGGGCAGAAGGTTGTGGTCGTTGATGTAGAAGGAATAACCTTAATTGTAAAACCTTCATAATAAAAAATGCGCAGTACAGAGTACTGCGCATTTAATTATTTATTTGTTGAGCTTGATGAAGAGTATGAAAAAATCGCATAAGGATTTGCTTCACTGGTGTTATTCCAGACAAATCCTGTTGTATTATCAAGCATTAATACTAGATGAGGTTGCTCGTACACTAAGTAACTAAAAAAAGGTTTATTATTTTGAAAACCTTGTTCAACTAAACTACTATGCTTTAAAGCGAGTGATTTCTTTTCATCAAAATTTACACTTGGTTGATAAGACCAGTGAAACATTTCAGGTTCAATTTTCACCGTTTTCAAAAACTGAGAACCTTTATCATACAATATTGCTTTGGCTGCGCTGATAGAGAGAGGGTGAAACATGCCACTCTCTTTCTCTTGAATAAAAGACATCATTGAATAATTAAAGATGCCGTTTTTATTTGTTGGAGTAAGAAAGAGATGCGTAACCTTTGATTGAATACCTGATTTATCAATATATGACGTGTAGGCAATTGACGTTGGTTCTTGCGTATTCTCAGTATGAATAATCGGTGTACCGTGATAGTTCTTTTTATTGTTAACGACAATATCAGCAAATGTCGACCACTCATTTGGTACTATTTTATAGCTAAAATCACTATTCTTTTTACAAACTTTATTGCTGTCTACCGTGCACCATGCCGCAGAATAAAAACTATCTGTCTTATAAAGATAGACTCGTTGATTTTTAGTCGTAATTGAGCCGAACTTATTAACTTGTTGATTAATAATCTCTTTTACTTTACCCCGTAGATCTGCGAGATCTTCAGCATTTGACGCTATATAAGTAAAATCATTGCTACCAACTCGATCTTTATCAATTAAATAGTATTTTGGCGATCCAGAATAAGGATATTTCATCCAAGCGATTCCACTGATAATCACCACTAAACTAATGGCGGAAAGAGCGATTGTTTTTTTTCCGATTTTCTTTAATGGAGATAAACGTTGAGAGTCTGATAAATCAACCGTCTCTCGAGTGAATTCTCGAATTTGATAACCGACACGTGGCAATGTTTCTATTACATCACCTTTTTTTTCTTCATTCAGCTTCACACGTAGAGCGCGAATGACTTGAAATAAAGAAGCTTCAGTTACAATGCGATCGGGCCAACCTACATTTAAGAGTTCATTTTTTGTTACGGGTTTACCATAATTATCTATGAGATACGATAAAATGTATTGCTCAGATAAGTTTAACTTGAGCGTAGATTCTGGTGTTTTAAGAACGCCTTGGCTCTCTACATAACACACATTTGTCTGGAATCTTATCTGCTCAGTATTTGGCATCCATGAACCTCTAACTATTGAAATCATTCAATTTTGTATAATATCACGAAGTTATGTAAAACTGCTGCATTAAGTTTGCATTGAGCATTTTAAATTGTTGCAACTTTTTAATTAAGAGGGGATTTAACCGTAGAGTATGATTAGTAAAATGAAAACAATATCAGCAGTCAAAAAGACAAATTGAGGCGTTGAATATCATTTTATAAATTGATGTTATGCTTATTCCTTTGTTATCTTGATTACATTCGCACTTCATTTTTCCAACAAAAAAAGGAGCAGCAAATGCTACTCCTTATGTTCTATAGTTATAAAAATATAACTACTTTTGAAAGATCATATTGAATTCACGTTTCATTGGTGGATTTTGACGTGCTTTCTTAAGTTGCTTACACATATCTTTCACACAGCTATGAAGAACTTTATCAAGTGCAGATGCTTTGTATTCTGCTTGCTCTTCAGCACTCATGTCTTCAGGGAACGTTGTACCTTGCATTTCACTTAGGAAATCAACACCTGAGTAGCTTTGGCTTAGTGCAACTAGAGCATGAAATTGCTCGAAGTTATCTAATACATTTTGCGCACTTGCAGGCAGTGAATTCCATGCTTCGCGTGTACTTGGCTCAGAAACTTTGTAGACATTAACTAGCATATCAATAAGTTCTGCTGGTACTTTCTCAAATTTTACAACTTGACGAAGTTCTGGTGAACAGTCTTCTAGCGTTAACGTTTCTTCTTCAACGATTTGATCATCGTTTTTGTTCATCTCAGACATGGCTTTTTCCTACAGCATAAGTTTAAGGAGGAGAATCCTATATTTCTAACGTCAAATGTCAATATATCATGTAGAGAACAGTAATAAATCGATGTTTTACCTTGATGTGATTATTGTCCCATCATGCTTAAAAAGCTTGTTTTCATCTCAACTATTGATCCATTGTAAGCCTAAATTAAATTAGGCATGTAAAATGCTTAATAACTTAGACTAAAAATACTCTTAAGGTATCTTGATGAAGCCGATGAACATTTTATTAGTTGATGATGTCTTATCTGAACGACTGTATCTTGAACTAAGGTTGAAAAATCTGGGTCATATGGTTAAAGCTTTTTCTTCAGGACAGGATGCACTTAACAGTTATGCTAGCTTTGATCCCGATTTAGTGCTTTTAGATATCTGTATGCCAGATATGCAAGGTACAGAACTTGCACAGAAAATACGTGCGTGTTTTCCTGAATGGGTACCAATTATATTTCTGAGTGCGCATTCAGAGCCTGAACTCATCGCAGAGGCGATTGATAAAGGTGGCGATGATTATCTGATCAAGCCTGTTAATAGCATGGTGCTATCGGCTAAAATTAAAGCTATGCAACGTATATCGGTCATGAGACGCCAATTAAAACAAACCTCAATTCAGCTACAGCAAGCAAATGATCTATTGTCACAGCAAGTCAATGAAGATGGCCTTACTACTTTAGCCAATCGTCGTTATCTCGATCAAAAATTGAGTGAGCTAGTGTCGCTACATGGCCGAAATGGTTTGCCGCTAACGATTATTATGCTTGATGTCGATCACTTCAAATCATTCAATGATCATTATGGTCATATTGAAGGAGATACTATCTTAAAGCTGTTGGCATATCAGTTGAAAACTAAATTCAGCCGTGCGGGAGAAATTTGTGCACGATATGGTGGTGAAGAGTTCGTTATCCTTCTAAGTAATTGTAATAGTCAACAAGCTATCAAAGAGTGTGAACGCTTGAAAGAAGGGATTATCTCTTTAGCAATTAAACATGAATATTCTGATACAGCGAAAATTTTAACCGTGAGCCAAGGTGCTATTTCTTGGATACCTACAGGTTTAGAAAGTATTGAGAATTTATATCAGGAAGTAGATAAGTTGCTTTATCAAGCGAAAGCAAAAGGGCGTAATCATTATGTTGCTGCGGATTACCTTAATCTACCTGTTGATCAAAGTGAAAACTAATATTGTGAGTTAATAGAGTAAGTTATTGTTGTCTGAAAAGCAGACAAACTGTAATTTTACAGCTTGCTGTTGGCATATAACGTGATAATCTCTTGTTAAGAACAAAAATAAAGCTTCAATGTAGTCGTTAATATATCGATATTATCTAATTTTAATGAGTTAGTTTTATAAAGGGTGAAAGATGGGCATGGAAATTAATTTAACGCAAAATCAAGCTCGCGTAATTGGTTGTATGCTTGAAAAAGAAATCACAACTCCAGATCAATACCCATTGACACTTAATGCGTTAACCACGGCATGTAATCAAAAAAGTAGCCGTGAACCTGTTATGTCACTTGATGAAGCAACAGTACTCGACACTGTTGAGGAATTAAAAGCAAAACGTATGGTTGCCGATGTCAGCAGTTTTGGTAGTCGAGTATCGAAATTTCAACATCGCTTCTGTAATACCGAGTTTGGTAGTTTACAATTTACAAAACAAGAGCTCGGAGCAATGATAGTGTTATTACTTCGAGGGCCGCAAACTGCCGGTGAAATTCGTACTCGTACTAATCGGTTGTGTGAATTTACTGACGTACGTGAAGCTGAAGCTGTGTTAACTAAGCTATCAAGTGATGAGAAAGGCCCATATGTTGTAAAACTACCTCGAGAGCCAGGTAAACGTGATTGTCGTTACATGCATTTGCTAAGTGGTCAGATTGATATTTCAGCATATGAAAGTGCAGTACAAGCTGTAACAAGTGGTTCAGGCAATAATGAACGTATTAGCCAACTTGAAAACGATGTAGAAGAATTAAAACAAAAAGTGGCAGAGTTACAGGCAATCATTACTTCATTAACTGAATAGATCTGATTAAATGGATACGTTTAGCATTGTTTTATTGCGCTATTAAACCATCCATGATTGAATACCCACACGAACAGGTTCAGCATTGCTGAACCTGTTTTTGTTTTCATGAGATGAGTATTGGATGAGTAAAGAAACGACAAAAGACGTAACATCTTGGTATGTCTATTTAATCAGAACTTCCTCTAATACGTTATATTGCGGTGTAACGACCGATATAGAGCGTCGGTTTGCAGAGCATCAACACGGTAAAAAAGGTGCAAAGTACCTTAAAGGAAAAGGACCACTCACATTGGCTTGGTCGCAAAAAGTACTCAATAAGCGTGATGCGATGGTGTTTGAATATAAAATAAAAAAAACACTGACTAGAGCACGCAAAGAACAGTTAATAAAAATAAACACTGATCTTTATCTGTTATTTCCGCAAAATTAAGCCGCAGTAACATACAATCCTCATCCGCTGTAAAGCATATTGATAACTAATTGTTTTTAAACAGTTAGCCGAAAGGACAAAAATTTTACTGTTATGCGCGCCAGAAATGGCACTAATTATGTAAGACATAACCTCAACGGAGGGCGTATAACATGCAACAGAATAATAAGGTTTACTATATGGCTACCAATGCCACTATTTACAAAGTACAAATGAACGTGGCAGACATGGATCGACATGTCTATTTAGATCAGCAACATACTATTGCTTGTCATCCATCAGAAACTTTACAACGTTTCATGTTACGCGTCATTGCTTGGGGCTTAAATGCGGATCACAACTTGCAGTTTACAAAAGGTGTAAGTAGTACGGAAGAGCCTGATTTATGGACGAAAAGTTTAATTGACGATATTGAATTATGGGTTGAGCTTGGCTTGCCTGATGAGAAACGTATCCGTAAAGCGTCACATAAATCAGAGAAGGTGATTATTTTTGCTTATGGTGATAATGCAGCTTCTATTTGGTGGCAAGCAAATGAAAGTAAAATCAATGCATTAGATAATGTTTCTGTGGTCTATATTCGCGATGAAGTGTTGAAACAGCTAGAAAGTGTGGTGGAACGTACCATGCAATTACAGCTAACAATCGAAGGTGAACAGGCTTGGTTGAGTGCGGCGAATGCGAACGTAACAATCATCCCTGAATGGTGGAAGCGCTAATTTTAATTATTAAATGTTTCGCTTAACATTGGTTGTATACGAATAATTTACGACATAACCCCGAAGTGGATTAGTAGCGAGTTAAACGTGTCATACCGTAAGTTATAATGTTAAGACCAAACATACTAGGTGACGTAGACGAGTCTATGTCACCTTTTTTTTGCTTGTTTTATGATTTGATTCAGTTTTTATTAGTCGGTGCCTTATATAATAAAGCAGTAACAGCTTTACGTTTTTGTGAGTTGTGATTAATTATGATTATCAATATTGAAACAGTTTTATCAGTATTAAGTGAGTTTCTTATCTTTGTCATTATGCAATCATAACTAAGACGCATTATGCCACTTATCCCTTATTAAAAAACAATATAGGGCTGTATCAACAGCGTGAAATATCAGAGAGTATTCATTCATCTTGCTGCGAATAAGGACGATTTATGCCTAAACGAATTTATGAACTAGCAACCATAATTTGGGATTATCACCAGTTGAGTCATGAGATAGTAAAGAGTGATTGTATCTTTGTGCTAGGAAGTAACGATGAACGTGTCGCTGAGCGAGCGGTAGAACTTTATAAGCAAGGACTTGCACCTTGTATCATTTTCTCTGGTGGCGTCGGTGAGCTAACCGAAGGCTTATTTAACACTTCAGAAGCCGAACATTTTGCAAAAATAGCGCTAGATATGGGGGTGCCAAAAGAGGCGATTTTGATTGAGCCTGAGTCAACCAATACAGGTGAGAATGTCCTTTTTACCCGTCGTTTATTACAGCAAAAAGGGCTGACACCGAGCAGCTTTATTCTCGTTCAAAAGCCTTTTATGGAGCGACGTACACTGGCGACGTTTGAACAACAATGGCCTAACATGAAAGCTATCGTGACATCTCCGGTAATTCGTTTTGATGATTATGCAAATGATACAATCAGTTTTGGTGATTTGATTAACGTGATGGTTGGTGATTTACAGCGTATCCGTTTTTACCCAGAGTTAGGATTCTCAACACCACAACCAATACCTAATGAAGTATGGGATGCGTTTGAGCGTTTAGTCAGTTACGGTTTTGATCAGCATTTATCAGCAGAATTAACAGCAAAAGCGTCTTAATGCTTTTATCGTATAGTATTGGTTAAAGAAGATGAGCTGAGTTGATTTTTATTTAATAACTTATAGTTTAGAAAGTCGTTTAGAAAGCAAAAAGGCGAACAATGAATGTTCGCCTTTTTCTTTGACACTTAAAGTCTATTAAAATGCTTTAGGTGCGTAACCTGTAACTTCTTTTAAACCCATGCTGCGGCCTAAAGCCGTCATAGGGTGAACAACAACTAGGCCTTTAACTGTTTTCTTCAGTTTGCCCATATCTGCTTGTTCAGCTTTAGTTAGTACACGGTTAAAAGCAAGAGACTTAACATCTTTACCTTTGCTACTCACTTCAGATGATTTACGGTGTTTAACGTTTTGAGCTTTTTTATTTAGCTTGGTAAGCTCATCTTTAAACTGTTTGATGATAACTTTGTCATCTCGTTGAATAGCAGCAGCAAGTTTACGCTGGCACTTGTCCATACGGTTATTAAGATTTTGAAGCTCTTGGTTTAAATTCATGTGTTTTCATTACCTTCGTATTTACGCTCGCAATACACCAAATCGCAGTGTTTTCAGCGAGTAGGGTATTGAGTTCTGAATATTATACCTTATATATGCTAAATCGTGAGCAATATCATGAAAGTATTTTTAGTTCTGATAGGGAAACAGACTTAAAAGCAGCACGACTCATCTTTGGTGACATGGTATAGCGCTTATTTTAGCCACTTATCGGACAGTAAACCGTGTTTGTATTGTGGTTCTTTTTTGATAAATATCGACTTACTTAAGAGGTAAGAGTGATGATTAATTGGCCGTGTTTCTTTAAGTTAGAAGGTGATGATGAACTCATTTACCTAGGCTCAGAAAGTGACTTAATGGATGAATGCCAGTCACTTATTTGGAGTGATGCAGATGTTATCGTCGATAGTGATGGTCAACAGTTTACGTTTACTCTTTCCAAAAACAATACGTTTTGCTTTCAAATGCAAGGTGATCCTCTATCATTAGAGGCCGTGACAGCTTTGATTCAAGCCCATGAATTTTCAAAAGCAGAAATGTGTTTAACCAAAATTCAGTTTAGAGCAATAGATGATGCGATTGAATCATTGTCATTTTAACAATAAAAGGTTTGTTTATTTATCAACGCTTAATCGGCCTAATCATTTCTAACCAGAAAGTTAAAACACACCTTTTAGACCTTAGCATCAAGTTTATAAGTACGCCGATATTCACGCGGAGTCATACTCTTATATTGTTTAAACTGGCGGTTAAAATTGGCTTGATTTCGATAACCGACTTGCTCTGCAACATGAGAAATCGGGTCACGGCTTGATACCAATAATTCAGATGCATGGTTTAAGCGAAGTTTCTTCAGATATTGGATAAAGGTTTCATTAAAATGCTGTTCAAATAAGCGATGAATAGTGCTTTCACTGGTACAGATAAAGTTAGCCACATCTTCTAACGTTATAGGTTCAGCGTAATGTTGATCGATAAATGCACACAGACGCTCAATTTTCTCTTTATTACATTGGTCGTGGTTTTTGCTTTCAACATTATGGGAGAGCAAGGTTTGACTGGCTTTATCTTGGCAAAGCGCTTCAAATATATGAATCAAGGCAGCCAATAAGTTAATCGGATCAAAATGTTTTTCATCGATAGCCTCGACGATAGTGATCACCTTTTGAGTCGTCTCTGGGCTAAAAAGTAAGCCTTTCTCTGCGCGTTTTAGTAGCGAGTCAACTTTCCTTAACTCCTGACAACTGAACATCATATTCGCGATCCAGTCTTGCTTAAACCACACCACCAAAGTTTCATAGTCTTTGCTATCAGGAGGGCTAATTGACTCGATACCATGCGGCACATTAGGTGCAATTAAGATCATCGTGGCTTGATCGAAGTCACCTTGGTAATGACCAATATGACAGCGTGAGCGGAAGTTACGGTGGATCAGTAACTCAAATTCTTTCTGGTGATAATGCCAACTGAAATCTTTTACTGGCTCGAGAATTTTTTTAAATCGCCATGAGCAGCCTATACGTTGTGGTACCTTTTCTAATGTCGCTTTCAAATTCCGATCTCCTAAGATTATTTTATCTAAAAAATAAGACCTGATTGAAAAGTATTATTTTCTAGCAATATAGTATCGAAATTATCGCTAAAAATACGTTTGTGATGAAAAAGTACTACTAACTGATAAAAAAGTATCAAAGCTTGTTTGGTGAAAGGATTATTGTATGGCTAAAGGCAAGGTAGGGATAAACAATGAATGTTATCCGTATACTTCATGGTGAAATATAAATTCCCCCTTATATTTCACCTGCCTTATCTATCCTCTAAAAAGGCATACATATATGGTTAATTTCGCTTATTTTCAGCGATTAGGTAAAGCACTGATGCTGCCTATCGCGACATTACCGATAGCAGCGTTATTGCTGCGCTTTGGACAACCCGATTTGTTAGACATCTCTTTTATTGCCAAAGCGGGTAGCAGTATTTTTGATAATCTTCCTTTAATCTTTGCTTTAGGTATTTCGGTAGGTTTATCAAAAGACGGTTCAGGTGCTGCAGCATTAGCTGGGGTTGTGGGTTATTTTATTTTGACGCAAGCGACAACTGCGATTAACCCTGACGTAAAACTAGGATTTTTTGCTGGCATTATCGCCGGTATTATTTCAGGGCATGCTTATAATTATTCCTATCAAGCAAAAATGCCTGATTTCTTAGCGTTTTTCTCAGGGAAGCGATTAACCCCGATTGTTGCTGGATTGTGCTGTTTAATTATGGCTGTCGTATGCGGTGAAGTATGGGTATATGTGCAGCAAGGCATTGATAATTTCAGTGGGTGGATAGCTCATAGTGGCTATATCGGTGAATTTATTTATGGCGTATTAAATCGTGCGTTAATACCTTTAGGTCTACATTACTTCCTACATTCTGTGTTCTGGTTCAGTCTTGGCGAATGTACCAAAGTGTCGTATGAACTCGGTTCATCACTGCATCAGATTTGTTTAAACCCAAGTATTGTTTCACATTTATCAATAGGGCAAATGGTGCCGAATATTGATGGTTCAGTTATTACTAAGATTGCTGATATTACAACCCGTGGTGATTTAAATCGTTTCTTTGCTGGCGACCCAACTGCTGGTGTTTATATGGCGTGGGCATATCCAGTAATGATGGGCGGTTTACCTGGAGCGGCTCTAGCCTTAACGCTAGCATCTCCGAAAAACAAACGTAAGTTAGTCGGTGGAATGTTGTTATCACTTGCTTTTACAGCATTTTTAACCGGTATTACAGAGCCGATTGAATTTAGCTTCCTATTTATCGCGCCAGTTTTATACGGTATTCATGCACTGTTATCTGGTGTATCGATGGTGATTTGTAACTCACTGGGTATCTTACATGGTTTTGGATTCTCAGCTGGATTGATTGATTTTGTTCTCAACTGGGGACTAGCAACGAAGCCATGGTTACTGGTGCCATTAATTGGTGCTTATTTTGTGATTTATTTTGTGATTTTCTACTTTGTTATCAAGGTATTTAAATTACCTACACCTTCAGTTGATGATGACGAAAGTAAAGTATCACAAGAAGTCGGGCTTAATCCTGTGGCTTATATTGAAGCGTTGGGTGGCGAAAGTAATATTATCTCTGTTGATGCGTGTATTACACGACTTCGTTTAGGTGTGAATGACTGTAGTTTATTTGATGAAGAAGCACTTAAAGCCCTTGGTTCAAAAGGTGTAGTGCGGATTGGTAAGAAAAGTGCACAGGTAATTTTAGGTCCTAAAGCGGAATCTATAGCCAATAGTATTAAGGCGACGATGAGTTAAAATTTTGAGTTAATTTTTAAGCTAAAAGGAGTAACTGTCCAACCAGTTACTCCTTTTTTGTTTACTTTTTTCGATTAAATATTCATTTAAATGTCGTCTTAACCATTTGTAGATTGCACAAGGTTTAAGATGGAAGTAGAAATAAGTTTCTTACGCGTTGTCTTGCGCCATCCACTCAGCCACTTGCTTGGTATAGTAACTGACAATTAAATCAGCACCTGCACGTTTGAAGCCTGTTAATGTTTCGTATACCACACGTTTTTCATCAAGCGCACCTGCTAACGCTGCAAATTTGATCCCAGCGTACTCGCCACCGACTTGGTAAACAGCAAGAGGAAGGTGAGTTTCGCGACGAAGATTCGCAACAACATCAAGGTAAGGTGTTCCCGGTTTCACCATTAAAATATCTGCGCCTTCTTCTTCGTCAAGTAATGCTTCTTGTAATGCTTGACGACCATTAGCACAATCCATTTGGTATTCTTTGCGATCACCTGTTAATTCACAATCAACCGCAGTACGGAATGGGCCATAAAATGATGAGGCGAACTTAACCGCATGAGCAAGAATAGCCACATGCTCAAAACCTGCGGCATCTAACCCTTCGCGAATAGCTTTAACTTGACCATCCATCATGGCTGATGGCGCAAGCATATCTGCACCAGCACGGGCTGCCGTAACACTTTGTTTAACTAATAGTTCTAATGTTTCATCGTTTAAAACATGTTCGTTATGGTAAACACCACAGTGACCATGCGTAGTGTATTCACAGAAACAAATATCAGGGATCACCATCATATCTGGGCATGCTGCTTTAATGGTTTTCACCATACGTGCCAGTAAGCCATCATCATTCCATGTATCGCTACCAATCTCATCTTTGGTGTGCGAAATACCAAAAGGCATAACATAACGCACACCCAGTTTATAAAGCGTTTTCACTTCATCTGCCAACAGAGTTTCAGGAATACGTGAGATCCCTGGCATCGTGCTGATAGGCACTTCTTCAGTTAACGTTTCTTCAATAAAGATAGGGTGGATCAGATCGGCTAATTTGAATTCGTGTTCACGAACAAGATCACGCATATTTGCACTGCGACGCATACGACGGATACGTTTTAATGGGGAAGTTAGTGTAGTAGTCATTGGATTATGTCTTTTAATAATAATTAGACATATATCATACAAATATTACAACGCAGATCAAATTTTTATGCAAAGAAAGTAGCTATTACAGCAATGGGAAGGTGAGTAGTTAGAGCGGTCATACTGGATATTTATAACTATTATTATAAAGTTAGAATTTATACTTTTAAGGTACAATTTAGAGAGAAAAAGAAGACATATAGCGATGTTAAATATAAAGAAAGCGAAAATTAGCTTATTCATCTTGTTGGTTTTATGTTTCTTAGTAGCCGGTTTTTTTGCAGGTCAAGCCTATCGTGAACACGCCGATCTTGCGAAAGAAAAATCAGAAGAAGCCGCTATAATAAAAGCGAGACTTGAACGATGGATTGACAATGATAATTGAACCATATAACACAAGTTTGTTTTTTCTTCATATCAGCTTACTTTGTAACATCTTCTCAAGAACGTAAAGGCCAACGATTATTTATAAAAGATAAATGTATTCGATTAGGTATCCCGGTTTTAATCTCATTAGTCGTTATTAATCCATTTATTGATAATGGTTTTATCAATAATTTCACCATTTTTATTAAAACTGGAAATATAGATCTTGGTGTAACATGGTTTTGTTGGACACTAATTGTTTTTTCTATTGTTTACTCAATTGTTGTAAATAATAAAGCTATGGTAGAAGAGCGTATAGATTCACCATTCCCTGCTGTTTTGATAATTATTGTCTTTGCATTTATTTTGATACCTTTAAATAACATATTCTTATACTTACAAAACGTGGGTGGATATAATTTAATGGGCTTCCGTAGCTTGGGTAATTCCCCTGCTTATATAGCCATGTTTTGTTTAGGTATTCAAGCCTATAGATATCAATGGTTAGATAAGCTAACCGTTAAACATGCAAGTGTCGGTATTTGTATATGGCTGTTCGCATTTATTACTATGTTTTACTTACACGCAATTAATAGCGAATACGCTTCATCTTCATATGTGTTGATTAGGGGCTTTACCGCTATCGGTATGTCAATGTGTGTACTTTATGTATTTAAAACTTTTTTCAATAAAAATAATGACTGGACTAAATGGTTATCTAGAACTGCTTTTGCAGCCTATGTTTTTCAAGATATCGCTTTATATTCTGTCGCTAAGATTTATCAGCCCTTGATGACACAAACCCCATTGATTAACTTTGTTGTCGTAGGTATACCAAGCGTGATCATTGCGTTCGCTTAAGCTGGTGTGATTTATAAAAACACCGAAGCTTAAAGAGATATTTTAACTGTCATATTTATGATAAATATACGTATTTCCTTAAATGATTTTCTAAAATTCACTTGATAATTTTCAGACATTTTCATCTGCTTTTGAGACTGAAAATGTTGAAAATCCATATTGTGACATTCGTCATTAGGATTTAATTGCAAGTGGTAATTTGCTTTTGTATTTATTAACAATAAATAAATTATAAATCAAAAGGAAGTGAATATGAAACATAGGATCGGCTTATTATCTTTAGTCCTACTGGTGGGTTGTGGTGGCGGCGGCAGTGGAAGTGATAAAGAAGCAGAGCAGGTAACTGCTGATAAAGTAGAAGTATCAGAACCTGAAAATACAACCTGTGGTAATTTGCCCGAAATGTCGTGTTACCACGATCCGAAAAATTTAACATTAAACTTACACCTTAACCTTATAGAAGCAGAGAATGGAGCTTTAGCATTTAATAAGCTTAATGCGGCAGTTGGGATGCATAGCTCATCGGGGCCAGTGCTAATATCAGGACCTGATAATATTGAAATACGTGTTGGCGGTGCGACTTATACTCCTGAAGCTTCGCACTCTGGATCATCAGCACTTAATTTCAATAATTTACCAATAGAGAAGGCGTATGAGATCTTCTGGTATCGTAACGGCGACATTATCTCGCATACCTATGTTGATGATTTACCGAACGGTATCTATTCTTTTGAATCCACATCTGATGAACAAGCAGATACTCTCACTTTTAAATGGCTTAATTTAGCGAGTGAAGCCAGTAATGCCGGACATATAAATTATTTATCCTGTAATAATGACAATAAAAATAGGGAACTTATCTTTTCATTAAATTCTAACTATGAGAAAAAAATGTCTTCACCATATTCGATAACAGTCAAAGATATGTTTGGTAAAACACTTACTGAATTAAAAAATGAATATGATAAATGTGAAGTATTATTTAAAACATTTACCTCAGATAAATCAATTCAGATTGTTAATTATACCAATGAGGAAATGATTACTCATATTACATATAATCAAGAACATACAGGTGATATTTTTCATTAGCCTTAACTTGAGAGTTATAGGTAGATTGGGGGACGTAATTATCGTTGCCCAATACCAGTAAACAGAATCAACAAAAAACTCTGGCAATTGACAAAGTTGATGAGTTAAAACTACAGGTGCTTTGATCGGGAATGTAATGCACACCATATCAAGATTTTATGAAATATAAATACCTATCGGATCAATAGATAATGTGTTAATGCGAAATCTAGTAAGACTAACAACTACTATTAATAAAGGTGTTTATTTTCAGTGATATAAGAAGAACAGTAAACAAAACCGAACACTGAGGTTAATCTTAATTTTACTTATTATTGCAATATGTTTTCTGGTGTTTTTTCTGGTAAACATTACCGTGAAAAAAATAAGCCGCTATTCAGAAGGTGAGGCTAGAAAAATGGATTGATAACAGTGAGTAAATTGGGTGGGAAATAAACCTATTTATCTTATTGGTATTATAGAATTTATCGAGGATTCAACTTCTACACATAACATGGCGTGATGTTATACATAACATATTATTTATATATGATTACAATTGATTCCAATAAAATACCTGTAATGACAATGTCATAAAACTTTATCATTATATTAATATTGTCAAGCTAAATAATAATTTTCTATTGGGTGTTCGAAGTGGTGATATTTGTTTTAATATTCTTAATTATATTGTTAACTGTATATTAAACTCTGAAGTACTTATATGAACGTTATAAACTTTATTATAAAGGGGTTATGTATCTAACCCCAATATTTTTATAAATCGCGCATAATAATTTCATAATATTCATCGGCTTCATTCATCATTTTACTTACGGTTTCTGCATCCTGTTGAGTAAGGATAATATCCCAAGAACTTTTTTTTGAACGTGTTTTATATATCAAATCAACTCCTGTATTTATTATCTTGAATGAAAGATGATGAAAATCGCCTTTTAGAACTTGTTGATTACCTTCTATCATTACTTCAATATCGCCTGTTGGACTAATGAAAACGTCAACCTCTGAGGTATTATTAGGTAGTTTAAAATGTTTATGTTCAATATACATATTCACTCCTTATATATCTGCCACAAAATTAAATCCAAAATCTATACCAATATTTAATCCTTTTATAACAATAAGTTATTTGTCACATATGTATGGATCCTATGATCTTGCACTTAAAGGGTGAGCTTTTGAACTATTCTGGTGCAGAATTTAAATTTTATTGGACTGCTTTAGGGCTTTTCCACAACCAGGTTTATAGTTAGCGTAAGTTATAATTAAGCCTGATATTACAATGAAAATTGCACCAATGATGGTATATGTTGTTGGAATTTCATTGAAAAGCCAGTAACCAAAAACGCATGAAAACAATATCTGAAAATAGAAGAATGGCGCTACGTGAGAGGCTTCAGCCACGTTCATGGCTTTGATTAAACACAATTGTGACACGATAGTCACAATTGGAATTGTGAGAAAATAGGGTAATGCTGTTAATGTCGGTGTTTTCCAAATATCAGGCTGAGCAATGAGTAGTATTGTTGCAACTGAACCTAAAACAAAAAACGAGTTAATTAAAACAGAAATAAGAGATATTTTTGAGTCGATAGTCTTGGTTATCAGGTTATAGCCAGAGGTCGTTGCTGCAATAAGTAACGGCAATAAATAGACCCAATGCAAGCCATCGACATTAGTGGGATTGATAACAACAACTACGCCAATAAAGCCTAAGATTGTTGCGATAATTTTTGGTAAGGTTAGGGTTTCTTTAAAAAAAATGGCACCACCGAGCATATACGCTACACTGCTCATTTGTACAATAACGATATAGATTTCTAAAGGGATATATTTTAAAGAGATCACCGAAACTACAGCACAGGTTAGGAACATCGCAGCACGGATCAATAATTTACCGTTGGTGGCCAGTATTGCGGTTTTCGTCTGTTTTGGCATAAAAAGCAGCATAAATACAAACGGGATCGCAAAGCGGAAAAATACCATTTGAACGGGATGGTAACCATGCTGTATCAAATACTTATCAGCGCTGTCTTTAATAGTAAGTGATAGTGTCGCAATAATGATTAAGAGTGCGCCAAGCATATTATTGTATTGAGGTTTCATGATGTTCTAGCCATTTTGCTAAACGTTCTGTATACATATCAAAAAGTAATTATAAAGAGGTATGCTGAACCAGAAAGAAACCAGATGTGAAAATACTTGGATAAAAGCGAGATTTTAACTATTAGGTTACGCCATTGAAAAAAATTGATCAGTTAAAGCTATTACTATCTGTTGTCTATATCAGTATAGCGCCTAAGAATTTAACTCATTCTAATAGGAGAATGAAATCTTGGGAGACGGTTCTCGCTCTCACTATACCCTTTCAGATGGTACTTTTAACCATTAACATCATCCTAGAGAGTTTTTTTAGCGTTCATATTCCTATTGAATTGATGTTTGTTTTGATAGGGGCTGCTACTATTGGACCTGCATTGATGATTAATCATATTGTCAGTAAAATCGATAATGTAAAAAAAGCATGGAACTACATCGAAATAGATAAAGCAGACCGCAAAGAGACAGTCTTTTTTATCGGTGCGTTTTACTTTATTACTCCAATCATTTCGTTATTGCTTATCGTAGGGCTGGTAATTTGGCTTAAATGATCAATCCATAAACGTGCCTTTTACTTTATAAAAAGATAAAGTGTCAGCGATATTTTCACTACTCCCTAATATGCCTATAATTATACAGAACATGGTAATGATTTTACTTATGGTGTAACACTTGTTGGTACACTAGTACCAAATTCTCACATGACAAATAAAACAGTCATTTATCAAACATTCAGTAAAAATGCGATTGATGTAATAACCCAATAAATTAATGGTTGGAACGCGCCAACTGTTGTTGAAGTAAATGATATTGGAAAAGATTATAATATTACGGTTCAGAATTTAACGGTAAATAATATTACCTTAAACTCTGATTCGGACTGTAATCGATTAATAAAACCATTTAATGTTTGTCAATTAAGCTTTAGCGTTAATAATGAAAAAGATGCTTTTATTGAGTTAGGCTCTTTAGGTAATTCACTAAAAGTGAATGTTGTTAATAAGACCAAATCTGATGATTTGATTCCATATGATAATGATAAGAAAAATGATTCAAGAGAACGGGCGACTTAATTCCATATCATCATGACAATAACGATAATTATAATGGTGGCGGTGGCGGCAGTCTTAATTTTATAGTTCTTTTTCTGCTATTTGGTACAGTTTTTAGTGCGTAAACGTAGAGTTAGTAGGCAACTAAAAATAATTTAAAGGTCACTTAGGTGGCCTTTTTTAATGGCTACATAATACAAAATTAATTCTCACCAAGATATTGCATGTAACACACTCAGTAAAACCTTGTATGAAAAATAGCCAGTGGTGTTTTTTGTTGCTCGCAAGATAATATCCTTTTTTGGAGGTGAAACAGGTGATTTACACATTATCTCTCAATGTGTTATGCGATAAATGGATGTAAATTTAGTTGTTTACTCTAAATGATCGATGTTGCACTTTTGTAAATAAATGCTTTGAATTG
Organism: Photobacterium sp. GB-50; assembly: GCF_003026755.1. Taxonomy (NCBI): domain Bacteria; kingdom Pseudomonadati; phylum Pseudomonadota; class Gammaproteobacteria; order Vibrionales; family Vibrionaceae; genus Photobacterium; species Photobacterium sp. GB-50. The sequence goes on along the minus strand of NZ_PYNX01000006.1, from coordinate 7,214 downwards.
TTATGTTGTTGTGTATTATGCACTGGCTCGGCAGCAAAATAGTGTTATTAGTCACTATCAAATTATAAAAATACAACATAACAATCGGAGATGAGCAATGGATAAATCGCTCTCAAAAAAGATCTTTGTCGGTCTTTTTGCAGGTCTAATAATCGGCACAGCAATCCAATATATTTTTAATGATATCGCACTCTTTGATACTTACTTATTAGGGGCAGCAGAAGGGGCTGGGGGGATGTTTGTATCCCTAATCAAATTGCTTGTTGTACCTTTAGTTTTTGTGTCTATTGTCTGCGGTATCGTGGAGCTAAAAGATGTTAAAGCTTTTGGTCGTCTTGGTGGTAAAACTTTTGCGCTTTACATTATTAATACCATTATTGCGATCAGTGCTGCGTTAGCTGTAGGTATGATTTTCCAACCGGGTAAAGGCGCGAATTTAGCAGGAAGCGTGTCTGAATCCGTTAAACTTACAACAACAGAAACGCCTAATATCTTTGATTTAGTGGTGAATATCGTACCAAGTAACCCAGTTCAAGCTTTTGCTAATGGTGACATGTTACAAATCATCTTTATGGCAATTTTAACGGGGCTTGCGATTCAAGCATTAGATTCACGTGGTGGTCCAGCTATTCGTACCTTTAAAGTAGCTAACGAAATTATGATGAAGCTGGTTGGCTTAGTGATGAGTCTTGCGCCATACGGTGTATTCGCGCTAATGATCCAATTAGGGGCAACACTGGATTCACATACGCTGTTATCTGTTGCAGGTTACGTAGCGTTAGTTGTTAGCATGTTGGTGTTCTGGATCTTCATTTTCTATCCAATGGCTGTAAGCATTGCAACGGGTACATCACCTAAGACATTTTTGCGTGCAACACGTGAGCAGGTTTTATTCTCGCTATCAACAGCAAGTTCAAATGCAACCATCCCAGTTACCATGCGAACCCTAACGGAAAAGTTAAACGTTTCGAAATCTGTTGCAGGTTTTGGTGTACCACTAGGCGCCACAATGAACATGTCAGGCGTATCTATTTATATTGCACTAGCAACCATCTTTGTGGCTAACGCATTTGGTCAACCTATTAACTCTTCAGATATTGTGACATTAGGTTTAACTATCTTGCTACTGTCTGTGGGCGCGGGTGGTGTACCGGGTGGCGGTATCGTGATGGTAGGTGTATTGCTTAACCAATTAGGACTACCTGCAGAAGGTTTAGCTATTGTTGCAGCTGTTGACCGTATTAACGATATGTTCTGTACGTCATCTAATGTAGTTGGGGATACGGCAGTAAATACCATTGTTGCTAAAACCGAAGGTGCTATTGAAGAGCCAGTAAATGCAGAAGTAAATCCTGCTTAAACGAAATTAACACAATGATAAAGCGGAGCTTAGGCTCCGCTTTTTTATAGTTGATGATTGATAATTCGGATTTTATAACTACTTACTGTTTATCTTTCCGTTCCCGTAAATCAATTTTTTCAACTTATTACATCGATTATTCAACTAAAATCAATCCAAGCGACTCTGAATAAAGCTGTAAAACAACTTGGTAATAAAATAGGCTACTGTGTTGAATTCGTTATAGTGAAAGTGCGTTTTTAACTGTGGTTTCAAATTCTTCTTGGGTTTGCTTATTCAATGTATCACTGAAGTAAACCGAGTCTTCACCAACAGGAACTCGTGCATCTGTAATTTTACCTTCGGCGACTGACAGTATGGCATCAGCGACTAAATCTGGTGAAGGTCCATTGTTGATCATATCTACAAGTTGAGGGAGAAGGGCGCTCGCTTGAGTGGCATAAGGCGTATCTTCACTTGTTGTTTTAGTGTTCGCTTTAAGCCCATTTTTTACAAATCCAGTTTTGAATAGACCTGGCGCGACCGTATGAACCTTAATACCAAATGGATTTAGTTCATAGCGTAACGAATCAGTAATACCCTCAACCGCATACTTGCTTGAGTTGTAATGAGTTAACAGTGGAAGACCCATCTTACCTAAGAACGAGCCAACGTTAATGATCATACCGCTTTCGGCTTCACGCATGAATGGAATTACTGCACGACAAGTTCTGAACACACCAAATACGTTTACATTGTATTGGAGTATGAGTTCTTCATCAGTCCCTTCTTCAACACTAGAAACGAGGCCATAACCCGCATTATTAACGAGAATATCAATTTTACCGCTATCTTTGACAATAGATTCAATAGCCGAATTGACGCTATCAGTATTTGTTACATCACAGATAACCGGCGTAATAGTTAGGTCATTAACAGTAAAATCATTTTTTAATGTCTCTCCAGTTTCAGCATTACGAACTCCTCCGTAAACTTTATATCCTTTTGCCGCAAAAAGTTTTGCTGTAGATAAGCCCATACCTGAATTTGAACCTGTAATAAATACCGTTTTCTTATTCATTTTAATATTTCCTTAATCTAGGTCAATAAAGTTGCATTTAAAATACACCTTTAAATTTACAGGTGTCAACAGTTTTGAGGTTTGCAGTGATATGGAATGCTGAATAGCGTTGAAAATCATGGTTTAGCCAAAGTCGAGTGAAGCTTTGTTGAATGTATACGGGGGAATAAATTTTACTGTCGTTGCAAAGTCTCTGTGGATTACAAATAAAATATATAACCCATAACTCCCAATAGTTAATTTAATAAATGTCCTTAAATTGATACTTATAGTCTAAATGTCGTTATTGGGTGCTCATTAAACCCATGTAAGATGTTGCTATCACATCGATATGGGGATAACAAAATGTTAAATACTAAAGACATTCGTAATATTGCGATTGTTGCTCATGTTGATCACGGCAAAACGTCACTTGTCGATCAACTATTAAGACAAGCTGATGCATTAACACGTAGAGAAAGCACACAACGATTAGTGATGGACTGTAATGCTCAAGAACAAGAAAGAGGCATCACTATTTTATCGAAAGTCACGGCAATCGACTGGAAAGGGGTAAGAATAAATATTATCGATACGCCTGGACATGCTGATTTCGGTGGCGAAGTTGAACGTGTTATAGATATGGCAAATGCGGTACTTGTTATTGTTGATGCAGTTGAAGGACCGATGCCACAAACACGATTTGTTGCTCAAAAAGCGATAAATAAAGGTTTGAAACTATTGGTTGCAGTGAATAAAGTCGATCGTCCAGAGGCACAGCCAGAAAAGGCAATTGATCAACTTTATGATTTGTTTGTAACGCTAGGTGCTGATTGCGAGCAGCTCGATTTTCCAGCAGTATCATGTTCAGCGAAAGAAGCATTTGCCTATGACACCTTTGGTGAGGCTGATACTGAAAATGGCATGGCGCCATTGTTAGATATGTTAGTTGAAAACGTCGCTTCACCAACGGTAACCGTTGAACAAGAACCAGTTATTCAAATTCATCAACTTGATTACTCAGAATATCTTGGTTTGATTGGGATAGGGCGTGTTATCTCAGGATCCTTTTATCGAGGTCAGAAAGTTGCGGTTAATGCGCCCGGTGAAGATGCACGTTTCTGTCAGATCAAAGAAGTCTATCATCAACAAGGATTAAGTCGTGTTGCCGTTGATTACGGTGTGGCTGGCGATATTATAGCCTTAACAGGGATATCTGATATTGCGATTTCAGATATTGTTACTTCACGTGGCAATGATGTTGAGCTTGAAGCACTAGAAATTGATACGCCGACTGTTTCTGTGAAATTTAGCGTGAATGATTCTCCTTTTTCAGGTCAAGAAGGTAAGGTATTACAATCTCGAGAATTAGCAGAACGCTTGTATCTCGAAGCTTCACACAATGTATCTCTGCATGTTACTGAGGCAGAAGAGGCAGGCGTCTATGAAGTTTCAGGTCGTGGTGAATTACACCTTGGGGTCTTAATTGAGAGTATGCGTCGAGAAGGGTACGAGTTTTCTGTATCTCGCCCGACGATCTTGTTGAAATCCGATGCAGGTAAGACGCAAGAGCCTTACGAGAAATGTTACGTTGATTGCGCCAATGAATTTATGGGCAAGGTTATTGAAGAGATGGCTTACCGTAAAGCACAATTCGAGCATAGTCAGCCATTGGATAATAGTCATCAACGATTATTATTCTTAGGGCCTAAACGTGGATTGTTAGGTATTAGACATACTTTACTAAGTTTGACTGAAGGTTCAGCAAGTATTCATAAGGAAGATGTTGGCTACGGTAAAAAAATCGTGGGAGATATCGGTTGTAGACGTGAAGGCGTACTGGTTTCAAATGGTATTGGCAAAGCTTTAATTTACTCTTTATCTTCGTTACAAGAGCGAGGAAGGTTGATGATTAACCATGGTGATCAGGTTTATCAGGGGCAAATTATTGGAGCAGCCTCTAATGACACCGATTTGTGGGTGAACTGCCGCCAAGGTAAGAACCTCGTTCGGATGTGGAGAACAGTGGCAGATAAAAATTATGCCATGAAAGCCATTATGAATTTCAGTTTAGAGCAAGCGCTAACGTGGATTAATAGTGATGAACTGATTGAGGTAACGCCAAAAGCTATTCGTCTTAGAAAAGCGATGTACAGCTATTAGTTTGTAACAAAACAGGTTTAACCGTTATTGTGCATAAGCATATGTTTTAAAAATAATTCCACTTTAAGCCCAGCGAGTTTTGCTGGGCTTTTTTGTGTCTAACATTTATAGCAATGATTTATTTAATTGTAGAGATAATGCATTGCTTGTTAGGCTATTAATTATTTATTTATCAATGAGTAAGTATTGTTCGAATTTTTCTAATTGCACTGGATTATCGATACCAAAGTGCTGTTTTAATATTTGATGAAAAGACGCGACATCATTGATAAAAGTTTCTGTAACGGCATCGGCGTGAGCTAACTTCAAACGATTATTTAAGAGAATATTATTGCCATGCTCTGTTCTTGCTACGGCAACTACTTGAGTTGTAAATCGTGAGTTGCTATGAGTGGATGCATAATGATTGGCATATTCAATGTCGCCATCACAGACATAACTCATATCTAAGCTATATTGGTTTATCCATTGCTCTTGAACTTTACATTGCAACATCATTCCAAAGAACGCATCTTCGATAAATCGAAAGGTTTGTTTCTCTTCTTTAAGCTCTTGATTAAACGTAATTGGTAGTGGTGCTCTGGGGGTATTTGAGCCAAAACCAGTATCAACAAGCCATTGTTGTTCATTGAAAGTCACAATATTGACTAAATGCCCGCGACCTGATGGATTTTCAGTTAAGTGGACTCTAGCTAACTTTTTCTCCACATTAAATTGAAGCGTTTTAAGTACGCGATTCATTAAGCTATTTAATTCAAAGCAATAGCCACCTCTATTAGAATAAACGAGCTTATTAAAGATTTTATCTTCATCAAGTTCGACAGTACGACCATTGACGATATCAAGATTTTCAAAAGGGATACTGCTATGTTGGTGTTGATGCAGAGCGAATAGAGTCGTTAAATCAGGGGATGTGTTTCCTTGAAAACCGATTTTTTCTAAATAAGCTGATAGCATTTCTTTATTCATATTGGATCTCTAAACTTGTTCTTGCTGAGGGAATGCTTCAATACATTCATTTGTTAAAGCGACTTTGCACCCTCAAGTTAAGTTGAGGTCAAGGGGGAGCTGAATATTATTTACACTTAAGCCATATATTTCATCATTAAGGAAACGGAGCCAAATGTGATGCAGCAAACAATAGAAAGCCAACGCTTAATTTTGAGACCATTTACGCTAACAGATGCTGAACGAGTAGCTAACTTGCTAAGTGATCAAAGAATTTCTGACATGACAGCAAATATACCTTATCCATACTCTGTATCGGATGCACACACTTGGATTCAGGGACATAGCAACATGTTCTTAAGCGGTACAGGTATTGTTTACGCCATCGTTTTAAAACAAACAATGGAAGTCATTGGTACGGTTAGTTTCCCGAAAATAGAAAATGGCGTAGGTGTGCTTGGGTACTGGCTGGGTGTTCCTTTTTGGGGAAATGGTTATGCGACTGAAGCGTCAAGCTTATTAATTTCGTACATGAAAGAGCACTGTGGCTTAACGCAGTTACAAGTAACCCATTTAGCTGATAACGCACGTTCAAGATCGGTTATCAACAAGCTTGGCGTAACCTATAAAGGTAATCAGATAAACCATATGCAAGGAAAAGAGCGTGAGGTTTGTGTTTACCTTTCTACATTATAAGCTCACTTTAATGACACGGTCTGACATTAAAATACATTTGCAAATGTTGTATTGGTAATTATTAAGCTAAATTCTATCAATGACTGATGATATATCACTTAAAAGTAGTTTTGCATCATCGCTTTTCAGCTGTAATAAGGCCATAAAAAGGAGATCAGTGATAACATTCTGTGCGGTTCGCGAAGAAATTGAAGAGCTTCGAAATTGTTTTTCATCGGCAATAGTGTCAATCGTATAGTGGGCTAATTGCCGTAAGGGGCTCTTTTTTATATTTGTTAACGCAATGACTGTCGCGCCTTTGTCGTAAGCTGATTGTGCTGCCATTATTATCTCACGCCGTTTTCCTGAAAATGAAATAGCGATGAGTATGTCGTTTTTCGTTAATGTATTCGCTGTTGCGATTTGCACATGTGTATCTTGTTCAGTGAGTGCAGTAATACCTAATTTTAACAGCTTAAAAGTGAGATCTTTGGCGGTTAATGCTGAACCCCCAATGCCTACAATTTGTATGCGATGCGCTTGATTTAGCCGCTTTACGATAGTTTCAAATTCTGAAAAGTTGATAGCGTTGGTTGTCGCAATCATAGCGTGTGTTTTCTCTTGTATTAACTTTTGTGCAATCGTTATTGAAGAATCATCGCTATGGATCTTGTTATGAATAGGTCTTTTGGGTTCTAGAATGGCATTTTGTTGAGCAAGATCTTCAATAATGGCAAGTTTTAGTGCTGTAAACCCCTTAAAACCAAGCCGTTGAGAAAATTTGATCACACCAGATTGTGAAACACCTACCTTTTTCGCTATATCTTGGCTGACATAGGCACTTAACGAAGCTGGGTCTTCAAGAATAAAGTCTAATATCTTTACTCCATTACTCGATAAGCTACTTCTTTGGTTTTGCATTCTCTCTAAAATACTCATATTTTCCTAATTTTATTGAATTAATTATTCAACGGGACCTAAACATTATTCATTTAACCTGAGTAGAATTAACTATCTGAATAAATAAGT
>NZ_PYNX01000059.1:0-616 GCF_003026755.1 Photobacterium sp. GB-50 | reverse complement strand
CCTTCACGCAAAGTTCTAACCCGACCAATGGTCAAGTGACGGTTAACACTGACGGTACGTGGACTTACACACCAAACAATGATTTTAACGGTGATGATAGCTTTAACGTTGAAGTCAATGACGGCAACGGCGGTACAGATACTATTACTGTTAATGTGACCGTGAAGCCAATCAATGATGCGCCAGTATTGGTTGATGATAACAATGATCCATTAGGCAGTGACATTACCGTCACGACCGATGAAGAAGTCGCCGTGAGCGGTCAACTGTCTGCGACCGATGTTGACGGTGATAACTTAACCTTCACGCAAAGTTCTAACCCGACCAATGGTCAAGTGACGGTTAACACTGACGGTACGTGGACTTACACACCAAACAATGATTTTAACGGTGATGATAGCTTTAACGTTGAAGTCAATGACGGCAACGGCGGTACAGATACTATTACTGTTAATGTGACCGTGAAGCCAATCAATGATGCGCCAGTACTGGTTGATGATAACAATGATCCATTAGGCACAGACATTACCGTTACGACTGATGAAGAAGTGGCTGTGAGTGGTCAACTGTCCGCGACCGATGTTGACGGTGATAACTTAACCTTCACGCAAAGTTC
>NZ_PYNX01000058.1:0-635 GCF_003026755.1 Photobacterium sp. GB-50 | reverse complement strand
CTAGAATATGGCGGAGAGATAGGGATTTGAACCCTAGATACGCTATAAACGTATGCCGGTTTTCAAGACCGGTGCTTTCAACCACTCAGCCATCTCTCCGTAAGTGCGGCGAATATTACCGATAGATGTAAAACCTGTAAAGCCTATTTTTAAGAAAAAACGCTCACTCGATTAACAAACGCGCATTTTGATAATATTTTTTGCAAACATGATAGTTATTAGATGGTTATGATCACTTAATCTTCAATAAATAATACAATTAAAGCTAAAAATAGATCATTTAATAGCAACACCTAACCTCAAAAGAATCATAGTAGATAACCAAATTTGCGGTTAACGATCACAAGAGATAAGAGATAAGAGGTAATAACCAAGTGAACTAAGGGAGAAATGGTAAGGTAGGTCGAGAGGAAAGATACCAATAACCAAGCAGCTACTAAGCTACTAAGCTACTAAGCTACTAAGCAATGATTTTCCAAATTTAAGATGTAAAAAAACCCGCAATTGCTTGCGGGCTTTTTTATTTGGCTCCTCCTGCTGGACTTGAACCAGCGACATACGGATTAACAGTCCGCCGTTCTACCGACTGAACTAAGGAGGAATTGTCATGGTGGTGGGGGAAGGATTCGAACCTT
>NZ_PYNX01000057.1:0-665 GCF_003026755.1 Photobacterium sp. GB-50 | reverse complement strand
CTGTTTAATGCAGTGTCCACACAGATTGCTTGGTTAAAATGTAGAACGTAAAAAGACTTGGGTCTGTAGCTCAGGTGGTTAGAGCGCACCCCTGATAAGGGTGAGGTCGGTGGTTCAAGTCCACTCAGACCCACCACTTTCTCTCCCAGAGAAGGTGGCGGTTTAGTCTTTTATATCGTTGGGGTTATAGCTCAGCTGGGAGAGCGCCTGCCTTGCACGCAGGAGGTCTGCGGTTCGATCCCGCATAGCTCCACCACTCTTTAAATGCATTCTTGTGAGTGTTTTTAAAAAGTGGTTATCTAACGATGATTACATGTTCTTTAACAATCTGGAAAGCTGACTAGTAAATTCAATCAATAGATTGATTTTAAAAATGTTCTTCGAAAGAAGAACGAGTTCTCAAAACATACACATTCAAGTGTCTGTGTTTGCTTTCACTTTTTAAAAGTGAAAACAAAACAATGAGTCCGGCGAAAAACCAACGTTTAATACTTTCTTGATCGAAGTGTTAAACACAAACCTTGGTTGTTTGAACATACGAAACCTCTTGGGGTTGTATGGTTAAGTGACTAAGCGTACACGGTGGATGCCTTGGCAGTCAGAGGCGATGAAGGACGTATTAACTTGCGATAAGCCCAGAGAAGGTAGTAAAAACCGGTGACTCT
>NZ_PYNX01000056.1:0-715 GCF_003026755.1 Photobacterium sp. GB-50 | reverse complement strand
CACCAGAAGTAGATAGCTTAACCTTCGGGAGGGCGTTTACCACGGTGTGGTTCATGACTGGGGTGAAGTCGTAACAAGGTAGCCCTAGGGGAACCTGGGGCTGGATCACCTCCTTACCTAAAGACTTACTGTTTAATGCAGTGTCCACACAGATTGCTTGGTTAAAATGTAAGAGAGCCACTTAATGTTGCCCAACAACATTAAGTATGAACATTGTCCCGTTCGTCTAGAGGCCTAGGACACCGCCCTTTCACGGCGGTAACAGGGGTTCGACTCCCCTACGGGACGCCAATGGGTCGTTAGCTCAGTTGGTAGAGCAGTTGACTTTTAATCAATTGGTCGCAGGTTCGAATCCTGCACGACCCACCATTCTTTCTCACGAAGGAAGTAAAACTATCGTGGGCGATTAGCTCAGTTGGGAGAGCACCTCCCTTACAAGGAGGGGGTCACTGGTTCGAGCCCGGTATCGCCCACCACTCTCTAAAAGTTTTCTGCACGGATTTCGCAGATTTAATGAAGAATACCTTTGTTAAGTCCGCATTTTTGTCGCTGAAAATCGTTAGAAAGTGGTTATCGTTAGATAATTGCATGCTCTTTAACAATCTGGAAAGCTGACTAGTAAATTCAATCGATAGATTGATTTTAAAAATGTTCTTCGAAAGAAGAACGAGTTCTCAAAACATACACATTCAAGTGTCTGTGTTTGCTTTCACTT
>NZ_PYNX01000055.1:0-775 GCF_003026755.1 Photobacterium sp. GB-50 | reverse complement strand
CAGAACTTTCACCTAACGCAAAACTAGCTTAAGGGCTAATCCGGTTTCGCTCGCCGCTACTACCGGAATCTCGGTTGATTTCTCTTCCTCGGGGTACTTAGATGTTTCAGTTCCCCCGGTTCGCCTCATAGTGCTATGTATTCACACTATGATACGTGCTTATGCACGTGGGTTTCCCCATTCGGAAATCCCAGAGTCACCGGTTTTTACTACCTTCTCTGGGCTTATCGCAAGTTAATACGTCCTTCATCGCCTCTGACTGCCAAGGCATCCACCGTGTACGCTTAGTCACTTAACCATACAACCCCAAGAGGTTTCGTATGTTCAAACAACCAAGGTTTGTGTTCAACACTTCGATCAAGAAAGTATTAAACGTTGGTTTTTCGCCGGACTCATTGTTTTGTTTTCACTTTTAAAAAGTGAAAGCAAACACAGACACTTGAATGTGTATGTTTTGAGAACTCGTTCTTCTTTCGAAGAACATTTTTAAAATCAATCTATTGATTGAATTTACTAGTCAGCTTTCCAGATTGTTAAAGAGCATAACGCAAAAAAGCGTTAATCAATGCGTGAGCATTCATTAGCACTTTCGTACTTTTCTTTTAACTATTTTACCAAGCAATCTGTGTGGACACTGCATTAAACAGTCAGTCTTTAGGTAAGGAGGTGATCCAGCCCCAGGTTCCCCTAGGGCTACCTTGTTACGACTTCACCCCAGTCATGAACCACACCGTGGTAAACGCCCTCCCGAAGGTTAAGCTATCTACTTCTGGTG
>NZ_PYNX01000053.1:0-875 GCF_003026755.1 Photobacterium sp. GB-50 | reverse complement strand
AAAATAGTTGTCACCCAACTTAAAACAGGTGAAAAATCGGACGCGGGGTGGAGCAGCTTGGTAGCTCGTCGGGCTCATAACCCGAAGGTCGTTGGTTCAAATCCAGCCCCCGCAACCAATCTCTTTAAGAGATGTGATGCGACACTAGCTCAGCTGGTAGAGCGCAACCTTGCCAAGGTTGAGGTCACGAGTTCGAACCTCGTGTGTCGCTCCAAATTGATATTCATGGCTACGGCGGTGAATAAAAATAGTTGTCACCCAACTTAAAACAGGTGCAAAATCGGACGCGGGGTGGAGCAGCTTGGTAGCTCGTCGGGCTCATAACCCGAAGGTCGTTGGTTCAAATCCGGCCCCCGCAACCAATCTCTTTTAAAGAGATGTGATGCGACACTAGCTCAGCTGGTAGAGCGCAACCTTGCCAAGGTTGAGGTCACGAGTTCGAACCTCGTGTGTCGCTCCACTTTTTTACTTGCTAGAGAAGTGATATTCATGGCTACGGCGATGGATAAAAATAGTTGTCACCCAACTTAAAATAGGTGAAAAATCGGACGCGGGGTGGAGCAGCTTGGTAGCTCGTCGGGCTCATAACCCGAAGGTCGTTGGTTCAAATCCAGCCCCCGCAACCAATCTCTTTTAAGAGATGTGATGCGACACTAGCTCAGCTGGTAGAGCGCAACCTTGCCAAGGTTGAGGTCACGAGTTCGAACCTCGTGTGTCGCTCCAATTTGATAGTTCATGGCGAAAGCGGTGAACGTTAGGTGAAAGACCTAGCTATGCGACACTAGCTCAGCTGGTAGAGCGCAACCTTGCCAAGGTTGAGGTCACGAGTTCGAACCTCGTGTGTCGCTCCAATTTGATAGTTCATGGCGAAAGCG
>NZ_PYNX01000052.1:0-976 GCF_003026755.1 Photobacterium sp. GB-50 | reverse complement strand
CATATCGGGTGGATGCTAATTTTTGCGATTAAGGTAATGAAAATAAATGTTTTTATTTATTAGAATGTTGAATATTTGCTGTATTAATAAAGCGTAAAAGTAAGAATGCTTATTAATATACTGTTATGTACTTTTACGGAAAATAAGAGATTTATGGATAAAAATACTGAAAATTGGCGTCAGTACTACGAAAAGGCACTGTCTCGCCCACACTCAAAACGTACTGAATTTGCTGTCAGACTTAATGAATCAAACCTCAAAGTAGCCACTGACTGTGGTTGTGGAACCGGCAGTGATATCGATTATCTATCGGGTCAAAATTACAAAGTGTTTGGGTTTGACGTTAATCCTGATTCAATAACTATTTGTAATGATAGATTTGGTTCAAATCCACAAATTAACATTGAGCAATCTTCGTTTGAATCGTTTCGGTACCCAAAATCGGGGGTAGTAATTGCAAATAACAGTTTGTTTTTTGCAGTCCCAACTGTGTTTTCGACGATTTGGCATAACATTGAATCCTCATTAGTTGTCGGTGGGGTATTTGCTGGCGACTTTATGGGTTATAAAGATAGTTGGGCTGCAGGTTTTCGCGTTCCAACTTCACCTTTCACAGAGTCAGAGATTCGAGCAATGCTAACTAATTTTGACATAGTTAGTTGGTCTGAACGAGATGAAGTAGGTCAAACAACAATAGGTGCAACGAAACATTGGCACATATATTCAGTGGTCGCCGTGAAACGCACATAACAAATAAGGATATGTGTCGCGAAGCCGACACCTATCCGAAGTGTTGGACAAGCCCAAGCCACCTTATATAAGTAAATATTGGAAATAGCATGAAGAGGGATGCCAAAAAGAAGTCGAGCGTTATCCTTGGTGTGAACCAATAATATTAATACCCTGATTTATAATAAAACCCTCTTTAATTCTGAAGCGTTAAAGCCATTATCCTTATTATTTAACGTCGATTATC
>NZ_PYNX01000051.1:0-1056 GCF_003026755.1 Photobacterium sp. GB-50 | reverse complement strand
GTGCATCTTCGTAAGAAGTGGCAGTAACGATTTCGATAGTACGGCTTTCTAATTCAGCGATTAATGATTTAGTTGCACGATCGGCAAAGCTGTTTGGAGTAATGTTTTGGTGCTCAATAACGAGAGCGCGCATTTTATTAGTACTATTATTGTTGTTCATAATAACGCCTGAATAGAATGGTTGATTCTGATATATATCGATTTATAAGTGATATAAAGCAATAAAATATCTGGCAGAATTTATTGAGAATAAAATAAACAACCTCTTAATTAATATCACTATTAAAGGTAAGGGAATTGATGTTTATTATTTTTATTCTTACTACTTGTTTATTAACAAGTGATTTTTTGTATTTAAATTCGAGAAATTTAAATAATTAAAATATAACTCTTATTTTTAAGAATGATATTTTAAGTTGAATAGTTATCTTGTCTTCGAGGTATATAATGCGCTCTTTTCACAAAAATAAAACCATATAAACGGAATGAATTATTGCATTTTTACTAAAAAATAAGCCGATAAGTATCATTATTCGACCATGTTTTTTCATAAATCGTTCTCTAATGTTACCTTTGATGTCTCTTTTGAGGTTAAATCCTTTTTTTACAATAACTTATCTTTGTGTTGTCTGATGTCATATCAAATGCAAATAATGGCTATGTTTTTATTATGCAAAAATAATGAAAATAAATTCACACAAGAATGTGTATTTATTTTCGTAAGTGTAGGTAAAGTAAGATTTAATTTGTATTCCTCTTTATTTAGTCTAAGTAAACTCAGTGTGTGAGGAATATCTGGCATGATTTAAACGCATAAAAAAATCCCCACTCAATGAGTGGGGATTTAGGGTAGTCACGTTATCGACTTAGTCGATTATAGAGCGTCTTTTTTGATACAAAGAACGTGGTATTTACCGTCTTCGATCTCTGCGCCTTCAGTTTCGTGTTCGAAACCTGGGAATTCTGCATCCCATGCTTCTAGTGCTTTCAAGTACTGAATTTGAGGACTTGTTTCGTCACCGAAGTTTTCACCACCCATTAGCATTGGGATGCCTG
>NZ_PYNX01000050.1:0-1100 GCF_003026755.1 Photobacterium sp. GB-50 | reverse complement strand
CACGTTGACCACGGTAAAACAACTCTAACTGCTGCTATCTGTACTACACTTTCAAAAGTGTACGGTGGTGCTGCTCGTGACTTCGCATCAATCGATAACGCTCCAGAAGAGCGTGAGCGCGGTATCACAATCTCTACTTCTCACGTAGAGTACGATACTCCAACTCGTCACTACGCACACGTTGACTGTCCTGGACACGCCGATTACGTTAAAAACATGATCACTGGTGCTGCTCAAATGGACGGCGGTATCCTAGTTGTTGCTGCAACTGACGGCCCAATGCCACAAACACGTGAGCACATCCTACTTGGTCGCCAGGTTGGTATCCCTTACATCATCGTATTCATGAACAAGTGTGACATGGTTGATGATGAAGAACTACTTGAGCTAGTTGAGATGGAAGTTCGTGAACTTCTTTCTGAGTACGACTTCCCAGGTGATGATTGCCCAGTAATCATGGGTTCTGCTCTAGGCGCTCTAAACGGCGAGAAAGAGTGGGAAGACAAGATTGTTGAACTAGCAGAAGCTCTAGATAACTACATCCCAGAGCCAGAGCGTGCAATCGATCGTCCATTCATTCTTCCAATCGAAGATGTATTCTCAATCCAAGGCCGTGGTACTGTTGTAACTGGTCGTGTTGAGCAAGGTATCATCAAAGTTGGTGACGAAGTTGCTATCGTTGGTATCGTAGACACTATTACAACTACTTGTACTGGTGTTGAGATGTTCCGTAAGCTTCTTGACGAAGGTCGTGCTGGTGAGAACGTTGGTGTTCTTCTACGTGGTACTAAGCGTGATGAAGTTCAACGTGGTCAAGTACTTGCTAAGCCAGGTTCAATCACTCCACACACAACTTTCACTTCAGAAATCTATGTGCTTTCTAAAGATGAAGGTGGTCGTCACACTCCTTTCTTCAAAGGTTACCGTCCACAGTTCTACTTCCGTACAACTGACGTAACTGGTACTATCGAGCTACCAGAAGGCGTTGAAATGGTAATGCCTGGTGATAACATCGCTATGACTGTTACTCTAATCGCACCTATCGCGATGGACGAAGGTCTACGTTTTGCTATCCGTGAAGGTGGCCGTACAGTTGGTGC